>JBDTMM010000138.1:0-6404 GCA_039934275.1 Flavitalea sp.
ATATCGAAAGCATCGAAACCGATCTTGGTGAATACATTCAACAGCTCGACGGCGAAGCGCCTTACCATATCGTTACACCCGCCATGCACAAGAGTAAGGAAGACGTGGCAAAACTTTTTCATGAAAAGCTTGGTACAAAACCCGGACTTTCACCTGAGCAGCTTACCCTGGTTGCAAGAGATAAATTAAGATCAAAATATGCCGAGGCCGAGGTAGGGATCACAGGCGCCAATTTTCTTATCGCCGATACCGGCAGTATTGCCATCACCGAAAATGAAGGCAATGCTAGGTTGAGTTGCTCATTTCCAAAAACACACATCGCCATTATTGGGATAGAAAAAATAATTCCTTCTTTCCACGACCTTGGATTATTCTGGCCGTTATTATCGACTTACGGTACCGGGCAAACGATTACCGTTTACAATACTATCGTTAGTGGTCCGCGGCAACATGGCGAAACCGACGGCCCCGATGAAATGTATGTGATACTACTCGACAATGGTCGAACAAATATTCTCAAGAACGAAAAGGCAAGAGAAAGTTTGTACTGCATACGTTGCGGCGCCTGTCTCAACGCCTGCCCAGTGTATAAAAACATCGGTGGTCATGCATACGGAACCACTTACAGTGGCCCTATAGGGTCGGTGATTACTCCGCAAATGCAGAACATGAAGGAATGGAAGCATCTCAGTTATGCATCATCTCTTTGCGGAAATTGTACCGAAGTTTGTGCGGTAAAAATAAACCTGCACGAACTTCTTCTCGAAAATCGGAGCGAAGCAGTTAAAAGCGGCGAAACTTCTTGGCAGGAAACACTTGCATGGAAAGCCTGGAAACACGCGAGCCTGCACCGCGTGATGATGAATCGCGGAAGCAGTACTATTAAAAACTGGATGGTAAATAAATTGTTCGTGGGATGGACAAAACACAGGGCGGATCTCAATTTCCCCGAAAAAACCTTCAACGAATTGTGGAAGGAAAAAAATATTAATGAATGAAACTTTCTCAGCTTTCAGAAACCTTGATCGGTTCGGAAATTGTAAAACTTGGCGGTGACATCCGCGAGAAGATCAGGAATGGTCAGCGAATTTACAATTTCACCGTAGGAGATTTTGATACTTCTATTTTTCCAATACCGAAAGAGCTGGAAGACGAAATCATTACCGCATACCGGAATCATTTCACTAACTATCCCGCCGCCGAAGGAAATCTCGATCTTCGTGAATCGATAGCTGCGTTTATTCATAGTCGTGAGCATCTTGATTATTCTGTATCGGAAATATTAGTGGCCGCCGGTGGCCGTCCATTAATATATGCCGCCTATCGCGCAGTGTGCGATAAAGGAGATAAAGTGATTTATGCGGTTCCATCATGGAACAATAATCACTATTCGCATTTTGTTGATGCCGAGCACGTGTTGATAGAAGCAAGGGTAGAAAATAATTTCATGCCTACTGCCGAAGACATACGCCCGCACCTGAAGGGAGCTTCGCTGATCTCTTTGTGTTCGCCGCAAAACCCCACCGGCACTACATTTTCTAAGGAAGCACTGCAAGGAATATGCAAGCTTGTCGTTGAAGAAAATGAAACCAGGAATGCGAACGAGAAAAAATTATACGTAATTTATGATCAGATGTACTGGCACCTTACGTTTGGAAAAATAGTTCATTTCAACCCTGTTTCATTAAATGCATCAATGAAACCATATACCATTTTTATTGATGCGATCAGCAAAGTATTTGCTGCAACAGGCGTTAGAGTGGGTTGGTCTATGGGCCCTGAATTGGTGATATCAAAAATGAAGGCGATACTCACACACATTGGTGCATGGGCACCAATGGCCGAACAAAAAGCGGTTGCAAAGTATTTAAGGATGAACGACAAGATCGATGCATACATGTCTGTTTTTAAATCCGAAGTGGAAGAAAGATTGAGAAGGATTTATGCGGGATTTGCAGAATTAAAAAGAGAAGGATTTCCTGTAGATGCGATTAGCCCGGAAGGCGCAATTTACCTGACAATCAAAATGAACCTTGTTGGAAGTGAGACAGCGAATGGACAAATTCTTATGACCCAGGCAGACGTAACGGAATATATTCTTAATGAAGCAAGTCTTGCAGTGGTGCCTTTCTATGCATTTGGCGCGCAAGAAACATCGCCATGGTACAGGCTTAGCGTGGGTACATGTAAAAAAGAGGAGATAGGGGAGATGATCAGCCAGCTTAGAATGGCACTAAGGAAGATCAACACATCTTCAAAGATGCCGTTAGCCGAGTTTTAATGTGGCGTACCTTAAAGTATCAATCAGTTTTTGTTGGAAATAAATACAAAAGGTTTTAGTTCCTTTTGTTTCATCACCTGCCTGATTGTTTTGGCATTATAGATGATCTTGTATTTGTTGAGATCAAAAACTTCGTGTGCAACGCAAAAATTATCCACGGTTTCAAACACAAACAGCAACTGGTTAAGTTGTTCCAACTCAAACTCAATGGCTTCCTTATCGAGGTGGTTATCTTTAACCAGAACAAGCAAATCGCGATTAGGTGTTTTCATTTCTATATAGGATTTTAATAACCAACAAAGCCTTTGTGTATTCCACAACCGCATTTCTTGGAACTTCCGCCCATTACGCGGTTTCCTGAAGTACAGCTTGCAGCAACAACACTTACAAAAATTAACAAATAAATCAATCGGTGGTTGACCTTCTTCATATATTGGTCTCCTAAATTACTCAATTTAACATCAAATAAAGTACCCCAAATTGATTCAGAATGAGAAAATTGAGAGTATTAAGCAAAAACCGGTAATTCTATTATCACCCCTTGACTGGGGGCTTGGTCATACCACGCGGTGTATTCCCCTGATCAGTGAATTAATAGAACAAGGTTGCGACGTTGTAATAGCCTGCAATTCAGCACAGAAGACTTTACTTGAGCTGGAATTTCCAACCCTCCGATTTGTTTATCTCCAGGGTTATGACATAGAATATGCCTCATATCCCTCCTTAACCAAACTCAAACTATTATTTAACATTGGTAATATTTTGACCAGAATCAAGTATGAACATTCGTGGTTTTCAGATTTTTTTAGTAAAAATACGGTCGATGCGGTAGTTTCGGACAATCGTTATGGTCTTCAAAACCCGTTATTACCCTGCATTTTAATCACCCACCAGCTTTCCATACAAACTGGCTCCGCAAAAATCATAAATAGTTTTATCCGGCGCCTCTTATACAAATGGATTATTAAATTCAGGGAATGCTGGATTCCTGATTTTGAAAGCGAACCTTATATGTCTGGTGAACTTGGTCATCCAAAAAAATTACCAGCAACAAGAGTGAAATACATTGGTGGGCTTTCACGATTATCTGTTTTACCTCAAACACCAATTATTTATGATGTGATGGTTTTATTATCCGGACCCGAACCCCAGCGAACCATACTGGAGAATATCATCCTTCATCAATTGGATCAAACAATACTTCGCGTAATTATGGTGAGGGGATTACCGGCGGGAAGTGAAGCGTTAAAACAAAATTCAAACATACATATTATCAATCACGCATCCGCAAAAGAGCTGAATGTGTTGATCAGTCAATCATCTATCATAATTGCTCGTTCTGGGTACACCACCATCATGGATCTTTTAAAACTTCAAAAAAAAATGATCCTGGTACCCACGCCAGGCCAACCCGAACAGGAATATCTAGGCAACTATTTATACAGAAAAAATATGGCGGTGGTTATCAAACAAAAGCATTTTTTAATTAAAGATGCACTTAAAAAAACGGAGACCTTTACTTTCAACCATCTGTCAAAAAAAATGGATGACTATAAAGCAGTCGTTCATCAATTCGTTTCTATGTTAAAATAGTTATCTCTTTATTACCTTCTGCGATACTGATACATTGTCTCCGGTAACTTTTAATAAATAAATACCTTTTTCAAAATGTTGTGCAGGCATCCTTATTTCGTTAAGTCCCTTGTTATACACCCCTGATACTGCCATTAATTCTTTGCCCGAAATATCGGTAAGTGTTGCCCTTACTTTTTGGGTGCGATTGAGTGTGATAAATGCTGATATCTGGGAAGTGAAAGGATTTGGTGAAACGATCAGTGACTTAAGATCTTTCTGGTTGATGATTTTCTTTATTTCGAAATAATCCTTTTCTCCATCAATATCCGTTTGAACAAGACGGTAAAAACTCAATCCATCCAATGGTGATTTATCTGTAAAGGTATATGCTTTATCGCCATGGCTACTTTTAGATCCGGGTATTGTTGCTATAGTTTTAAAACTCTGATCGGTTCCTGCCCGCTCGATAGTGAAAAAGGAATTGTCTTTTTCATCGGAGGTTACCCAATCAATTTGCACCTGGTCGTTGAGCAGCCTGGTGGTGTATGATTTTAATTTCACAGGTAAAACGGCACTGATCTGTTCGGTGAACCAGGTGTACATATTTTTATTGATGCCATCATTTACTAGGGCGCCAGGTAAAGTAGACTTCGTAAAAGTATAGCTTACCTTAAAATTCGGGTCGTAGGCGCGACTCCATGCGTCGTGCGTAAGGGTATCACTGCAGTTGTATAATGATGGGGGGTTTATATTTTGAAGTCTGGTATAACGTGGTGGATAAAATCCCGGAACTTTCCTGATACTGTCTATCCATGCATTTGGTATATTATCGCCGCATGCGTCGCTTTCGCAATACACAAACCAGGTTTTTAATTTAGCAAGCCCGATATTTTTTGCAAAAAATCCTCGAGAAGTATTGTTGGGATGTCCAAGTTCTGAACACAATGACACCGGCATAATTGCAGCAACTCGTTTTGCGCGCGCAACACTGCTGGCTGCATATTCAACAATCATATTTGCGCCGTTACTAAACCCTGTAAGATATATTCTTCTTTCATCTATACGATAGTGGGAAACCACGTAATCGATAACGTCTTCCACATCATCGGCTGTTGGAAATCTATCTGGTGTATTTTCAACTAAGCGGGTATATTCATTAAACTGGGGACTAATGACAAGATATTCATAAGTATCAACTCCCGAAACCTGGGTGAAAAGTGCCGTATTTCGTTCCACTCTTCCTGGAATGGATAAATGTGTGTTGAGGTCATTACCTAAGTCTTTAAACAATCTGCATAATTGCTGGGCGGATCCATTACCCTTAGATCCACCGCCATGAAAATAAATAATAACCGGGTAGTCTTTATTTGCATTGGCCGGCAAGGTATAAGATGGAGGTTTATATTCCAGCAGGCCTACGAATAATCCATTGCTTCCAATATTTACAGTGCGCTTCGTTTGAATAATATTAGTAAAGTTCCAGATGTTGTTCCATGCAAAGGACACTGTACCAAAATGGCCTGGGCTGGTTTCCACGTTTCCAATATTTATTGGATAGCGGGCCTTGTCTATATCAACACAATCACCTTGTGCGGAAGCCTTTAAAAAAACAATAGAAAGTGCGAAAAAACATGCGAATCGATTCAGGATACGTAACATACTCAGGTATTGACGATTTAATGGTCATCCCGGAGATTGGAATTAACGGGGCTTTAAATCAGAATAGTGGATGAAGGGGTAGTAAATTTAATAAATAGGCTTGTTATCTATTCAAATATTTTTTAATAGATAATCAAAAACACTCTTTAACGGCTATTAAATTTTCCTGATGATTATCTTTTGATCACCTTTTGGGTGGTGTTTATGTTGTTTCCATAGATTTTTAGAATATATACCCCTCTCGAAAGGTTGTTTGCACTCATTTTAACCTGTGTTTCCCCAATTCCGTACACCGCGGTTGATGATTGAACCATTCTTCCGTTCAGGTCCGACAAAGTAAGCGTAAGTCTTCCAGGTTTCAGCAGGGAAACATATACAGACAGTTCGCCGTCAAACGGATTTGGTGAAACCACGATTGGTTTGATGTGGCCATCGGGTTGAATATTTTCCTGCTCATTTTCTGAAAGCTGAAGACCATTTACGGCTGGTGCCGCAACTGGTGCCACCTGTCGCGCGAACCATTCGTACACGTTTAAATTGATACCATCATTTACAAAGGTATTGCCAGTTGTAAAGTTGAAGCTGGCCCTGAAATTTGGATCATAGGCTCGGCTCCAGGCGTCATGTAAAAGTGTATCACTGCAATTATAGAGTGAAGGCGGATTGATGTTCCTGAGCCTCGTATATCGGGGAGGATAGTTACCGGGAACCTTCCTTATGCTGTCGACCCAGGCATTTGATACATTCAGTAAGGGTCCACTACCGCAATTATCTCCTTCGCAATAGACGAACCAGGTTTTAAGTTTTGCCAGCCCGATATTTTTTGCATAAATCCCTTTTGAAGTATTGCTAATATCTGGAATTTTCCATTCAGGAGAATGAATATACT
>JBDTMM010000139.1:0-6299 GCA_039934275.1 Flavitalea sp.
CAACACCGGCATCAGTTACACCGAATTTGCCTACCAGTTAATGCAGGGTTATGATTTTTACTGGTTGTACCAAAATAAAAACTGCAAACTCCAAATGGGCGGCAGCGACCAATGGGGAAATATCACTACCGGCACCGAACTCGTACGACGTAAAGCCACTGGTGAAGCATTTGGTTTTACGTGTCCGCTGATTACAAAAGCAGACGGGGGCAAGTTCGGAAAAACTGAAAAAGGAAACGTGTGGCTCGATGCAGAAAAAACAACTCCCTATCAATTTTACCAGTTCTGGTTAAACGCATCCGATGATGATGCGGTAAGATGGATAAAGATATTTACGTTCCTTGATAAAAATTATATTGATGAAATTATTGGCCGTAATGCTGCTGATCCTTCGGAGCGGGTAATACAGAAAGCGCTTGCAAAAGAACTCACCATTTTTGTTCATGGTGAAGAAGAATATCACAAGGCGGTGGAAACCACTGAGAAATTATTTTCGAATCAATCGGCACCCATTGAATCGTTGAGTGTGGATGACCTTGAATCACTGGAAGGGGTAGTGAACTACGATTTTGCTAGGGAGAAACTGAAGGATGGAATTGACATCGTCCATTTTCTCACCGAGCTGGGTGTGTTTCCAAGCAAAGGTGAGGCGAGGAAGATGGTTCAGCAGGGCGGAATTAGCGTGAACAGGGCGAAAGTGACCGACATTTTAATGAAAGTTGGAAAGGATGATCTTTTGCATGGAAAATACATCCTGATGCAGAAGGGTAAGAAGAATTATTATCTCGTGAAGGCGGTGTAATGGGTTAAATTTGTTTTGGAACATTTTTAAGCAGCCCGTATTTTTGCGTTCCTTTTAAAAAAGTTCTTTACGGTTTTGCCCGATAGTATAATGGTAGTACGACAGTTTTTGGTACTGTTTGTCTTGGTTCGAATCCAGGTCGGGCAACTTAACTTTCTAAAAATCCACTGCATTTTGTAGTGGATTTTTAGTTGGTGTCATATTTTCAGAAACGTTTTGGAAATGGAAATGTTTTTACAGTGACCAAGTAAGTGGTTTTAAAAATCTCATTTTAGAACTGCTTCAAAATATTTTTTTTAAAAAGTTTCTGAATAAATTTCTCTGCGCTAGGTAAATCCTGACTGGGCTTTTCGTTAAATTTCTCAGCAGTTGCAAATGCTATCATTCTGAATTTCTGGGAGAGTTCCTGAAAAAATTAAATCAAATTCAATCGTGCTAGTATAATTGGACTTTAATTCCGTCCATTATTTAATTCCATTGTGCAGGCGTGCACAGAGACTTATTTCCTGATATTGGGCATTTATCGAAATGCGAAACCTAACTATAGTACACACAGATTGGAAGGAACAACTTTGTGAAATAAAAGACAGGATAGGAGACCATGATGCACAACTCAATCAAATTTATGATGCCCTCGAAAACCTGTTGGATGAAAATGCCGCTGAACGGAAATGGGAACATCGCCAGCGGATAGGCTTTCGTCCACAATTGTGAAAGGGATTATTGTCGCATGATATGTTTAATACCTGGCCGGATAGACATAATTTAAATTTGTGCAAACCTTGCTTTAACACACTGCTCTCGAATTTCTTTTTTCATAACAAAGATCCATCGTTCTTATACAAATGCAATTATCATAGACACCTTGACTTTTACCAGCAGTTTACCATTGCTGAATTCATGGCTTGCATGTTATTGAATGGAGGTGAGCGTAATTTCAAGTAATATAAGAGAACTACTCATTATATTATAGCCAGATACCTTAAAAGTGGGCACGATTAGTTATAATTTACAGGCGACTGTATTGAACCGCCTTATTTAAATCGGCAGTAAAAAAAATTTAAAATGGGTAGATGTCAAAAAAGAAACTCGTCATATTAACTGGTGCAGGCATTAGCGCAGAAAGCGGATTGAGAACTTTTCGCGACAGCGATGGACTTTGGGAGGGCTACCATGTTGCGGACGTTGCTACACCTCGTGCGTGGTTGAAGGATCCGCAACTTGTACTGGATTTTTACAATCAGCGAAGAAAGGATATTGCAAGGGCGCAACCTAATGCTGCGCATATCGGGCTTGCTGAACTTGAAAAAGATTACGACGTAACTATCATTACACAAAATATTGATGACCTGCACGAACGTGCGGGTTCAACTAAGGTCATGCACCTTCATGGGGAAATATTTAAAATGTGCAGCGAGTATGACCGCAGTAGTATTACAGAAATTCGCAATGATATTTCTCTTGGAGATCTTACGGAAGATGGGTACCAGTTCCGGCCCGACATTGTGTGGTTCGAAGAGCCTGTTCCGATGATTGAAAGGGCGGCGGTGAGTGTCATGGGAAGTGATGTATTCGTAGTGGTGGGCACATCGCTTCAGGTGTACCCGGCGGCAGGTTTGGTACAGTATGCACCTGAATGGACGCCTAAATTTATTATAGATAAAAAAGTTCCTTATGTTAGCCCCCAGCCCAACCTTACCATCATTGAAATGCCAGCTACCGAAGGCGTAAAAGCGCTTGCAGAAAAATTAATATCCTTGACTTTTTAAGGGGAAAAAATAGGAAAAAACGCTTATCTTGCGCCCCTGTTCGCTCTTTTTTTTGCGCTGCGCAAGCAGTATATTTTGCCCGATAGTATAAGGGTAGTACAACAGTTTCTGGATCTGTTTGTCTTGGTTCGAATCCAGGTCGGGCAACTTGGTTTTTAATAAATCCACTGCATTTTGTAGTGGATTTTTAGTTGGTGTCATTTTACGGGAAGTGTTTGGAAATGGAAATGTGTATAAGTGACAAAGTAAGTGGTTTTACATATCTCATTTTAGAACTGCTCCCAAATATTTTTTAAAAAGTTTCTGAATCAATTTCTCTATAGAGGTAACTCCTGAAGGGGCGTTTCAACAAATTTCTCAGCTGTTGCCAATTCTATCATTCTGAATATATGGGATAGTCTGTAAGTTTATAATAGGATTTCCCTCCGCTTCATTCTATCCAATTACCAATATCCGCTACACCAGGCTTTGACGTGTAGGCCCCTGTAGGCTCCCCCGAAGTTCGGCCACGGTAAAGGACACAAGATTATCTGTTCTACTACAGTTCATTTATATTTCGTAATACGAAATTAATTCTGAATTAGAGAATTACTTGTAAATAGCGTAATAATTTCTAAATTGGTATGGTTATCATCACAAAAGGGTCGATCCACGAGTTTGCCAAAAGGTTTCCCAGGTCGGCAGTTCCTCTAAACGATTGGTTTGAAAAGGCATCTCTAGCAAGCTGGAAGAGCTTTCCAGAGGTTAAATTGACCTTTAATACAGTGTATTCGATTGGAGAGGATAGATATGTATTTGATATAGGAGGAAATAATTTCAGATTGATTGCGATGAACAGCTAAGGCAAACCTCATTATCTGTTGAAGCTTACGAGAAGATAAAATATCGCATGCCTGTAACTACCACTATTCCCGCAATCCTGGAAGAATACATGCATGAGAACAAGCTAAATAAAGTGCAACTTTCCAAAATGCTCGAAGTACCCAACTCTACCATGAGCGAAATAATCAATGGTAAAAAGAAACTTAACCTGAGCATTGTTAAAAAACTTCATGAGAAACTAAATATTGACGGTAATTTTTTGCTTGAAACGGCCTAGGTAATGACACATATATCCGTATGCCTGCTAAGTACTTAATCTTGCCAAAAGGTTCAAATCCTCCACAAACCGATTCGTAAATTGTTCCGAAAGGGCAACTTAACCGGATAAGTCGGGGTTTCCGATTTTGTCCGGTTTATATTTTCCCTAAAATCACGGTGCAGAGCAAATAGCTGTGAGGCTACCTTAATCGTTCGGGTGATTTGAAAATCAAATCTGTCCAATGTCAATTTTCCAGTGTAAATCGAAACAATTACCTCCCTTTTCTTCCTAATCAATATTATCTTTCTTAAGGATTGTCTTGTATTTATCTGAACCGAAACGGGATTCTAGCTTTGTTAGTGAATTTTGTAAATTCCGGCAGATGATTCTGAACACCGTCCGTAAAAATAGGGGCGCGGAGTTTTTACCTACCTGCCTGGCTCCTCTGATAATCAAAGGTTTTCTGGAGCTATTTAATTTCCAATTTTATAAATATTTTTCGACAGTACACCTAAATGTCATATTGCTACCATTATCAATGTAACATAAGAAGGGCAATATCTACAATTTCTTGTAACAAAATAAGCCCATTCAAGTTATAACTATTTAAATCTTCATGAAAATTTGCGACAAATCTATTCACGGCGGGATTGTATTCCAGCCCTTATCCCTGACCTATATCGCTAGCTCATTAGAGGGGTTGACTTACTTTGTCTGCATACCATTTTCGCTTAAACCAAAAAGCAACATTTACCAGCAAAATTAAAGCAGGCACTTCAACCAATGGACCGACTACACCTGCAAAAGCCTGCCCGCTATTGATGCCAAAGATGCCGATTGCTACTGCAATGGCTAACTCAAAATTATTGCCTGTAGCGGTAAAGGCAATCGCCGTGTTCTTAGAATAATCAGCACCCATCTTTTTACCAATAAAGAAACTAACCAAAAACATAATGATAAAATAAATGACCAATGGAAGTGCAATTTTTAATACATCGAGAGGTATTTGAACAATTAATTCTCCCTTTACACTAAACATTAAAACAATTGTAAAGAGTAATGCTATTAATGTTATAGGTGATATGGCTGGAATGTATTTTGTATTGAACCATTCTAATCCTTTCCATTTAATTAAAAGAAATCGACTTACAATGCCAGCGAAAAAAGGGATGCCCAAATAAATTAAAACACTTTCCGCAATTTGGCCGATAGTGATATTTACTTCTATGCCTTTAACGCCAAAGTACGGTGGTAAAACAGTAATAAATAACCAGGCATACACACTATAAAAAAGTATCTGAAAAATACTGTTCAGCGCAACCAAACCAGCCGCATATTCCCTGTTTCCTTCGGCTAATTCGTTCCAAACAATTACCATTGCTATGCAACGGGCAATGCCGATTAGAATAAGTCCCATCATGTATTCAGGCTGATTATGGAAAAAGATGATTGCCAAAAAGAACATCAGGGTTGGGCCAATAATCCAATTCAACAGCAACGACACACTCAGTATTTTCTTATTCTTAAATACTTCCCCCATTTTTTCATAACGCACTTTCGCCAGAGGCGGGTACATCATTAATATTAATCCTACTGCCAGCGGAATGTTGGTTGTGCCACTTGAAAACGAGTTTATAAACTGGAAGGAATTTGGAAAGAAATACCCAATACCCACACCTGCAAACATGGCAATGAAAATCCAAAGAGTCAGGAAGCGGTCAAGAAAGCTTAATTTTTTTCTTTGCAGTGGATTACAATTATTTGCACGCATACTGTAAAGGTCGAGATTTTGTTAATACTCTTAAATGTGAGGATTGATTTGTTTTGCTTTTACTACACTCCGTTACGAAGCATATCGGCAAATTCATTTGGCAAAGGACTTTCTTCAACTGCTTTAGCAGCCGTTTCTACGTCGTAATTAAAACGGACAAACTCAATTTGAATACTGTTTTTGTCCAATATAGAACTATTGTCATTGATTGTAAGTACTACATATCCGCCTTGTGGATTGCCGTCTTTTGGTTTGCCGACAGAACCAATATTTACTGCATGGCGAAAATGGTTTTGTTCACCACCACCTGAATTTAAAATGCGGTGATACGGTTTGTGGGTATGTCCAAAACACATAATATCTGCATCGGCCTGCTCCATAATGCGAAGCATGCTTTTTTCCTCACGGTCTTCAAAAAGATATTCGTTTATTTTGCGTGGGCTGCCATGCACCAATAGCAAATTCAATTTGTTTTCGTTCAATTGAAACTCCACCCTGATGTGTGCAGGAAGCGTACGAAGATATTTTCTTTCATCATCTTTCATTATTAAATTGGTGAAAGCGATAGAAATTTTTCCGTTGTCTTTATCATGGTCCGTTTTGTATGCACAGCCACATTCGCTACTCATACGTCCAATACCAAAATCATAATTTCCTGCAATGGTAGGAATTTTACGTTTTCTGATTTCGTTTACTACTTCGTTAGGCCAAATATTGTAACCCACTAAATCGCCTAAACAATATATGGCATCCGGGTTTCTGCTATCCACATCTTTAAAAAATGCCTCCAATGCCGGAAGGTTTGCATGGATGTCGCTGAATAATACAATGTTCATTTACCAGAATTTTATTGGAAAAGATGGGTAAAGATTAGCA
>JBDTMM010000140.1:0-6278 GCA_039934275.1 Flavitalea sp.
GATGTTGGGTACGAAACGGCCGTCCATGACATCGAGATGAAGCCATTGAGCCTGGCTTTCATTAACCATGGCGCATTCTTTTTCGAGTTGTAGAAAGTTCGCCGCTAACAGGGAAGGAGCAATAATTGGCATAGTGGGCGCAAGATACAAATTACCGGTTCAATCGCCTCAGGGCTTCGCTGGCGTCTGAAAAAGAATGGTCTAACGAGTAGGCACGTTCGTAGTTGCTGGCCGCCTGCTCTTTGTCGCCAGTTTTTTCGTAACAACGGCCCATCCAGTAATACGCGTCGGCATCGGTGTTGGAAACGGTGGCGGCAAGGTTAAATACTTTCATTGCTTCGGCATATTTGTTCCTTTCAAAGAGGACAATACCCTTTTCAATATAGGCATCTGTCATTTTCCAGTCACGGAGTATGCAGGTATCGAAGGCCCTGATAGCATCATCGTATTGTTTTGTATCGGAGTAATACATTCCTTTCATGAACACGGGTTCAGTTTGTACACTGCTGGTGTCTCTCGCTAACAGCGTATTGCAGATCTGAAGCGCCCTCGGGTTTTTTCTCGCCACGTATATACTTGCCAGCGCCATGCCTGAATAGTTAATGGGCATCAGGTAAAAAGACCTTTCGTATGCGATGATTGCCTGGCTGGTGTCATGTTGTTTCATCAACACGGAGGCTTTATCGTACCAGGCTTCAAAGTTAAAAGAATCTTTGCTGAGAATGCTGTTGTACTGTTCGAGTGCCTGCTGCGGCTGACCTTTTTGCAGGTAAACCTCGCCGAGGCGACGACTGAATTCCGTACTGGAAGGGAATTGCTTTTGACAATCTTTTAGCAATTTTATCGCATCTTTCAGATTATTGGAAAGAAGGAGATTTGAAACGTATTCGAGGGCAACACCTGGGTCGCTGGTTAGTTCCCAGGTTTTTTTAAAATCGGGGGTGGCGATGGGGTAAAGATTATTTTGCGAAAGCAATACTGCTCGACGGAGATAAAGTTCAGGTTTATCGGGAAAGCGGTTAATGCTGTCCGTTATCCCGGAGAAAAGGGGGGAAGCGAGTACCTGGGAATAATCTCTTGTACCGCCAGGATTATTCTTTGGTTTGCAGGAATACCCACATGTTAAAACGATACCAATAAATACAATCCTCAGGTAAAGCCCGTTCATGCGCCAAAACTAATTGAATTTGCGGTGAGACAGGGTTAAAGACTGTGTAAAAATTATTCGATCCAACTCATAGTATAATTATCATTTTCTATGGAGAGCGCATCAACTGTGAGTTTGAGCGGATGAAAGGTGTCAACCATAACCGCAATTTCCTTTGTTTCTTTGGCGCCGATGCTTTTTTCAACCGTGCCGGGATGCGGACCGTGCGGGATGCCACCGGGGTGAAGCGTCAACATGCCTCTCGTTACATTTTTCCTGCTCATAAAATCGCCGTCAACATAATACAACAATTCATCGCTATCGATATTACTGTGGTTATAAGGAGCTGGAATGGAAAGTGGATGATAATCGAACAACCGCGGAACAAACGAACAAACCACAAAATTATGTCCCTCAAAAGTCTGATGCACTGGCGGTGGCTGATGGACCCTTCCGGTAATGGGTTCAAAATCGTGAATGCTGAAAGCGTATGGATAACAGCATCCATCCCAGCCAATCACATCAAAAGGATGATGCCCGTAGTGGATGGGATAAATGTTGCTTTTCTTTTTAGTATTGATAAGGAAATCACCCTTTTGTTCAATGGTTTCCAACTCATCAGGACAGCGCACGTCGCGTTCGCAATACGGTGAATTTTCGAGGAGTTGACCGTATTTACTCATGTACCGTGATGGAAACCTGATTGGACTAAAAGATTCTACTATAAAAAGCCTGTTGTTTTCATCATTGAAATCTATGGAATAAATTGTACCTCTCGGAATCACGAGATAATCTCCATAGCCAAATTTTAATTTACCATACATTGATCTTAATACACCAGTGCCTTCGTGAACAAAAATAAGCTCATCCGCATCGGCATTTTTAAAAAAATAATTGCTCATGCCCAGGAGCGGAGCCGCCAGTACTAGATGACAATCGTTATTAACCAGCACTGGTTTGCGGCTCTTTAAGTAATCAATTTCCGGTTTTATTCCGAACCCTTCAAAGCTGCGGTGTCTTAACATTTTTTCCTCTGCAATAACGGGAGATACATCATATGCTTTGTCGGTTCCGATTATATCGGTTGGAGCAAAACAATGATACAGCAGGGAATAATCGTTCGAAAATCCTTCGGTGGAAAATAATTGCTCGGCGTAAAGCGTACCATCTTTTTTTCGGAATTGCGTATGACGTTTTGGGGGGATGGATCCCAATTTGTGGTAGTGTGGCATAGCATCAGGTTAAGCGAAGGCGAAGGTAGTAAAATCTTTTTTACATACCCGGGAACAATGGTCTTGCTATCGCTGCTCTAAATGGCCACGGAATAGACGCGAAAATGATAATAAGCGCCACCAGGAAAAACCAGAAAGCCTTTTTGTGTTTGGAGATATCCGGAATATTTTTCTTTACAACGCCCCTGCCGATGGTGATCAGAACAATGGCGATCAGCATCCCTACATTGTGCTCCATTATCCAGAACCGAGCAACTGGATCTTTCATGGCCGCACCAAAACCAGTGGACTTTAATAATGAAAATCCCCATGGTCCCAAAAACCATAGGTATAATCCAATAAGTAACTGGATATGAGCCGAAATCATCAGGAACAGATCCACCTTTTTATCAGCGCCGGAAAATGCTTTTTTCTCTTTCATCCCAATTAGATGACGAACCAGGGCAACCAGCAACAAAATGAGAATTATCCAGCGTAGAATGTTGAGAAGATGGATCAGTCCGGTGTACATAAAAATTAATTTATACAGCAAGATACCAAAGGAAGTGCAAAAATATTTTTTAAATCGAAATCGTATAATTACTTTTGTTAACCAGTTGGTTAAACTATATGGTTAAGAAAAAGGACGATACTACGGAAGAGAAGATTCTAAATGCTGCAAAGAAGATATTTATAAAAAATGGAATGGCAGGTGCGCGTATGCAGGACATTGCCGATGAAGCAGGTATAAATAAAGCGCTTCTTCATTACTACTTTAAAAACAAAGAACTATTGTTCGAAAATATTTTCATTAAGCTGTCAACAGATTTCTGGCCCAGGCTCAATTTCATATTCGAATCCGATATGCCCCTTTTTGAAAAGATCCCCACCTTCTGTAACCTGTACATGGAAAAATTAATTGAGAACCCATATATACCGCTATTCGTTTTGTACGAAATGAATAGGAGGCCGGCCCAGTTTTTTAAAAAGATGTTCGCGGGAAATGCACCCCAGCCGCTAAAATTGATGAACCAAATCGAAGCAGAAGCGAAGGCAGGGAAGATAAGGCCCATTCACCCCTCACAATTGGTGATCAATATGATTTCCATGTGTATTTTTCCATTTATCGGTAAACCAATGATCATGGCCGTTATGAATATGAATGAAGATCAGTTCAGGGTATTGATCGAACAAAGAAAAAAAGATGTTCCAATATTTATTATCGAGTCCATCAAAAAATAATTTATGCGCCTGCAAAAAGACCTGTTCAAAAAGCTATTTATAATTACCCTTTCGGGTTTAATAAGTAGTGAAAATTTTGCGCAAACCTTTACCCTCGATTCTGTTATCACCCTTGCCAGAAAAAATTATCCTGCCATCAGACAGAAGAACCTGGTGAGGAAAGTGAGCGAACTGAATATGGAAAATATCGGTAAAGGATATCTTCCCCAATTATCACTTAATGGCCAGGCGAGTTATCAGTCGGAAGTAACAAAGGTAGATATCTCTGTACCCGGAATTACCATACCCTCGCCAAATAAGGATCAATATAAATTTACTGCCGACGTAAATCAATTAATATTTGATGGCGGCCTTACAAAGGAGCAAAGGACCGTACAGCAATTCGATGCAGCCGTAAATGAACAACAAGTGGAAGTGGAATGGCACAAAGTAAGGGACAGGCTGAACCAGTTATACTTAAATATTCTGTATCTGAATGAGCAGCTGAAACAGGTTGATCTTATAAAATCGGACCTAACCACCGGCATCAGAAAAGTAAATGCACAGGTACAAAACGGAATCGCCTTCCGGTCTAATTTAAACATTCTAAAAGCAGAATTAATAAAGTCCGATCAACGCGAAATTGAATTACGCTCTTCACGAAAGGTATTAATCGAAACGCTCGGTTTATTTATTAATCAATCGCTGGATGAAAATATTGTTTTGCAATTACCTGTCACCCCCGAATCAATCACGGCAAATATCAGCAGACCGGAATTAGCACTATTTAAAAATCAGTCCGAATTATTAAATGAACAGAATAAAATCATTCATTCCCGAACCCTACCTAAAGCTAGTTTGTTTGCGCAGGGTGGGTATGGCCGGCCGGGTCTTAATCTTTTAAAAAATGAATTTGATTTCTTTTACATCGGCGGCATTCGTTTTACCTGGCCGTTAAACGGTTTATACACTTTTAAAAATGATAAGAAGATAATTGTGATTAACCAGCAAATGATAAACATTCAAAAGGAAACATTTTTGCTGAACACCCATGCGGATCTTAAAAAACAGCGTGGTGAAATGGATAAACTGGCACTGCTTATTAACTCAGACAATGAAATCATCGGCCTTAGAAAAAGCATTACGGAGGCTTCAAAGGCTCAGCTCGATAATGGCGTGGCCACCGCAAGTGATTACCTGCGGGAAGTAAATGCGGAAGACCAGGCGCGGCAATCATTGATCAGTCATCAGTTACAATTATTACAGGCACAGATTAATTATCGAACTATAACCGGAGAATAGTATGAAACAGATTATTACAATGATCCTCATTTCCACTTTCGTTTTTTCGTGCAAGACGGGAAACGATGCGCCAGATGCTTCCGGAACGTTTGAGGCCGATGAAGTGATCGTAAGCGCAGAAGTGCCCGGCAGAATTTTATCATTCAATATTGAGGAAGGAAAATTGCTTGCAAAAAATGATACGGTAGGTTCAATAGATGGCACCAACCTTGAATTGCAAATGGAGCAGGTGAACGCCAGTATTGCTGCGCTTTCGCAACGCACAACCGATGTAGAGCCACAGATCCGTTTGCTGGAAAATCAACGGGCTGTTCAGGAATCGCAGTTGGCAACAATGAATAAAGAAAAAAAGAGAACCGAAAATTTATTAAAACAGGATGCCGCTACAGGTAAACAACTGGACGACATCTATGCACAGATAGATGTGATGACAAAACAAATTGCAGTAACAAAGCAACAGATCAGTGTGCAAAAGACCAGCACGTCCACTCAAAACCGTGGAATTTTAAGTGAGTCGGCGCCGCTGAAAAAAAGAGTTGCACAACTGGAGGACCAATTGCAAAAGGCAATTATTATTAATCCAGTTGCGGGCACCGTGCTTGCAAAATATGCTGAGGCTGGTGAAGTGACCGCAACCGGTAAGGCATTGTACAAAGTGGCTGATTTGAGAACCATTACGCTTCGCGCATATGCGACTGGGATAATACTACCGAAATTAAAAATTGGACAATCCGTATCCGTAGTTACAGACGATGGAAATAAAGGGAATAAAAAATACCCTGGCACCATTACCTGGATATCGGACAAGGCCGAGTTTACACCAAAAACTATTCAAACTAAAGAAGAAAGAGCCAACCTGGTATATGCAATTAAGGTGAAGATTAACAACGATGGTTATGTGAAAATTGGAATGTACGGCGAGTTACAACTGGAGGATAAGAATTGAAACCGATAGTAGTAAACGATATTATAAAATCGTACGGATCAAAAAAAGCTCCGGTTGAGGCACTGAAGGGAATTTCTTTCGATGTGAATGACGGTGAATTATTCGGCATCATAGGCCCGGATGGAGCAGGAAAAACATCGCTTTTCAGAATACTTACCACTTTATTATTAGCTGATTCGGGAAATGCCGCCATTGACGGGCTGGATGTAGTAAAAGAATACAAGGCGATACGTAACAGGGTAGGGTATATGCCGGGAAAATTTTCGCTGTACCTGGATCTCACCGTAGAAGAAAACCTGAACTTCTTCGCAACAATCTTCAATACTACCATCGAAGAAAATTATGAATTGATAAAGGACATTTATGTACAAATAGAACCTTTTAAAATGCGAAGGGCGGGAAAATTATCTGGAGGAATGAAACAAAAACTCGCGCTTTGCTGTGCGCTTAT
>JBDTMM010000141.1:0-6260 GCA_039934275.1 Flavitalea sp.
ATCCTTATCTAGTGTTACGATCTTCGCTTCATGTTCGTCATTCAGTTTAAAGAATTCTTTCGCATTGATAGGTGTATTTGCCCATGTAATTTCACTCACGTGAACAAGTCCTTCAACACCCGGAAGAATTTCAAGGAATGCACCATAGTCTTCGATGTTAACCACTTTACCCTTTACTACGGAACCTTCGCTGATGTTTTCAGGTAGAATATCCCATGGATGAGGCGTAAGTTGTTTGAGACCGAGGCTGATCCTCTTCTTTTCATCATCGAAATCAAGTACTACTACTTTCAGTTTCTGATCAAGTTTCAGAACTTCACTCGGATGGCTTATGCGGCCCCAGCTGATGTCGGTGATGTATAATAATCCGTCCAGTCCACCAAGGTCCATGAACGCACCAAAGTCGGTGATGTTCTTGATAGAACCTTCGAGAACCTGGCCCCTTTCGAGTTTGCTCATGATCTCTGCACGTTGTGCTTCGATGTCGCTTTCGATTAGTGCCTTATGCGATACTACGGCATTCTTGATGGCTTCGTTGATCTTTACCACCTTGAATTCCATTGTTTTTCCAACGAACTGGTCGTAATCGGTAACGGGTTTAACGTCGATCTGTGATCCGGGAAGGAAGGTTTCCATACCGAATACGTCAACGATCAATCCACCTTTTGTTTTTGAAGTAACAGTACCTGTAATCACTTCACCGGTTTTGTGTACTTCCACAATTCTTTCCCACGCACGAGTGATGCGGGCCTGTTTGCGGCTAAGGTTAAGGTTACCGTCCCTGTCTTCTTTTTCTACCACCATCACTTCCACTTCATCGCCTGTTTTCAGGGTTGGGATGTCACGGAATTCATTCAATGAAACAAGACCGTCACTTTTAAAACCGATGTTGATCACAACATCTGTTTTTGTAAGTCCCACTACGGTTCCTTTTACAAGCTCACCGTCGGTAACTGCTTTGAAAGTGCTTTCGTAAAGTACATCGTACTTTTTCTTTTCGTCACTGGTGTAAGCGGCAACATTGCGTTTGTCAATGCTCCAGTCAAAATCATCAAAAGCGGTTTCCACTGGGGGAGCGCTTTGCTGTGCAGGTTGATTTGGTGTCGCTGCAGCCTCCTCCAAAACGGGAGACTCCTGCACTTCAGCGTTTGAGTTAACAATATTGTTATCTGACATAGTAAATCCGATGGTTTTAATTCGGGGGTGCAAAGATACAAATTTTCAGGATATTTTCAGCCTGGTACGGGTTATTATGATTTCCCGCTACCCCCGAATCCGAGCAGGATTTGATGAAATTTGTGGTGTCGCCCCTTTAGTTAATGCTTCCCAGGCCCGAGGTTTTGAACTGGAGTGTTGTTTACTGTTCAGTCCACCCTGCCCATCTTAAAACCGCAACGGAGGATGTTTCACATTTGTCGCCGGGGTCTTTTAGCGAGTTTATGCAGGGCCGGAAAATAGAAATTGTTTCAATGCCGGCCTTGGCGAATACAATTAAGTAAACCAAATTTAATTCCTTAACAGCACTACGGCTTTGCACAAACTTTTTGTTAGCCTGTTGTTGGCGTGCGGTTACCCAAAGCTGCAATACTTTTTCCGGCAATAAATCCGCTTGTCCATGCATGCTGGAAATTAAACCCTCCGGTTACCCCATCCACGTCCATCACTTCACCTGCAAAATAAAGACCTTTTTTTACCCGGCTTTCCATGGTGTTGGCGTCGATCTCCGGTAAGCGTATTCCGCCCGCCGTTACAAATTCTTCTTTGTAGGTTGTTTTTCCCGATACCTTACATTCCTGGGCGGTCAGGTTTCTGATCAGCGCATTTTGCTTCACCGCGGAAAGGTCGGACCATCGAAGGTCTTTTTCTACACCGCTTATGCCGCAAACATATTCCCACAGTCTTTGTGGTATGGCCAATTCATTCCTGTTAGCAATTAATTGTTTTCCTTTTGTATCGCGGTACTGTAAAAACAATTCTCTTACCTGTGTTTCATGTAATGTGGAACACCAGTTTATTATCACTGTAAAATGATAATTCATCCCTGCAAGTTCTCTTGCCGCCTGCGCACTTAATTTTAATACCGCAGGTCCGCTCAATCCCCAATGGGTAATCAATACCGGCCCTCGTTCTTCTAGTTTTGTACCTTTTATTTTTACCCTGGCACTTGTTGATATGCCCATCAGCATTGTGATGGGATCTTTAGGAATATTAAAAGTGAATAAAGAGGGAACGGGTGATTCGAATGTATGTCCCTGCGCACTCAGCCAGTTGAACATCACTTCTTTTGCATAACCCCCACACGCCACACATACTGCGTCCACATTATCAATTTCCTCTTTCGATGTAATTATTTTCCATTTACCATCTTTCAGCTCAATATCCGAAACCTCGGTGCGCATAGAAACCTGCACGCGATATTTATCCGCTTCTTTTAATAAACAATTGATGATGGTTTCACTCGAATCCGTAACCGGGAACATTCTTCCGTCAGCCTCCGTTTTCAGCAGCACACCTCTTTCCCTGAACCAGGTGATGGTATCTTCTGTAAAGAACTGGTGAAAGGTCTTTTTTACAAAGTTTTGTCCTCGCGGATATTTCTTTACCATGTCCGTAATGGAAAAGCAGGCGTGCGTTACATTACATCTGCCACCACCGGATATACGCACTTTTGATAACAGCTTGTTACTCTTTTCTAAAATAGTCACCCTGCAATCCGGGTTTAGCCGCGCAGCCGTGACAGCACAAAAAAATCCCGCTGCCCCACCTCCGATTACAATTAATTGCATGCGCGAAGGTACCGATTTGCCATCCTCATATATACCCTATTGATTATTGGTTCCACGAAAAACCTGGCAAAACAAAATAATAAATACTCCACCAGTTATTACAGTTCGAAAAGTAAAATGAAAACAAACCCTCGAAATCAACCTCTTCATTGGCTTCATTGGTTGCCCTGTATCTCGCCCAACCTTCCGCATATCCTGTACCCGTTTCAGACGAAGCATCCCACTTAAAACTTACTTCGCGTAAGGTGTACTTTGTATGGGAGAATGATGGATAGGCATCAAATACTTGCTGCACCTTCCTGATGACCTGCTCCTTTGAAAATATCCTTGTATCGGGATGAATAAATTGTTGCCCGAGTGCCAGGCTGTATTCATCAATTCTTCTCCCAAACCATTGATCGAGAAAATCAATGGAATGCCGTCTTATGTCCAGCTCATGATTGGGATGGAACTCTTCGTAACAAAAATGGTGCATATAACCCGGTAATTCGATGTCGTCCATTTCATGAACGAATAATTCCTCCGTAAGAAATTTGTACAGGACAGCATGATCATATTCTCCAAGTACATCTAGCTCTATGCCACTTGCCTTCATGATCTTTAATAACCGTTTTAATTCTTCGGCCACCTGTACCCGCCGTAGTTGCGTAATATTTTTAAATGCGGGTCTTCCTATTTTATCGAACAATTTCACCCGCCTGCAAGGCTCACGAAATTTGGTCTCGAAGTCATAGACTGATCTTAAAAATTCGTTAACCACATCCGGCGGTATGTCCTGGTTACCGGTTGCACATTCTGCTCCAAACTCGGCCCTCAGCTTCAACATCAGTAATTCATTTTCTACAGGCAGTTCAAAGGGTTGGTCCTCATAATTTCCTTCACTGTTATTGCTTTTCATAATCGATGGTTTATACAGTGAAAGTAAAAAAAACACCCCGCAGGTGCGAGGTGGTTATCACTGTAAACTCATCGTTTTTTTAGTAGTATGTACTGTTTAAATACTCATTGCCACGTTCGGCTATCTCCACATCCTCGAATGAAGACAATACATCCGCCGCGCCCTTCTTCACACAAACGTTATGTTCGTAATGCGCAGATACTTTTCCGTCCTTTGTCCTCACCGTCCAGCCGTCTTTATCATACCACACTTCCTTCACTCCCAGATTCACCATCGGTTCGATGGCAATGACCATCCATTCATTCATTTTATTGCCGCTGCCCCTTCTGCCAAAATTCGGTACCTGCGGATCTTCATGCAGCTTTCTGCCTAACCCATGCCCCACCAGCTCCCTTACCACACCATATCCAAACTTTTCGCAGTGTTCCTGTACCGCGTAAGAAATATCTCCCAGCCTGTTCCCTGCCACCGCTTTCGCAATGCCGTTCAAAAGCGATTCTTTGGTCGCCTTCAACAACTGTAGTTTTTCTTCGTCCACGCCACCTATCGCGAACGTATATGCGCTGTCGCCATGAAAGGCATTTTTGTACACGCCAATATCTACGGAAACGATATCTCCTTCTTTCAATTCTTTATTATTCGGAAAGCCATGCACCACCGCATCATTGACAGAGATGCAGGTAGCATAAGGATAGCCGTTATAGTTTTTAAAGGAGGGGGTCGATTTATGATCCCTGATAAAATCATCCGCTACCTTGTCAAGGTGCGCAGTAGTAACTCCCGGCCTTATCAGCTTTGCTACTTCAGCGATCGTTTTTCCAACGAGCAATGCGCTTTCACGCATCAGTTCTATTTCTTCTGTTGTTTTATAGTGAATCATCGTAATAGGTCAGTTTCAATATAAATGAAAACCTGACGAGCACTGTGCTGGTCAGGTTTATTAGGTAAGGTATATTATTCAATTAAATGGAAGCAGGAGAAACCGTTTGCCTTCCCTGTATCCTTCCGCTCTTCATCAATCCGTCGTACTGACGCATCAGCAATTGTGTTTCTATTTGTTGCAACGTATCGAGGATTACACCCACCATGATGAGCAATGATGTACCACCAAAGAAGGAGGAGAATCCCGGCTGCACACCCAGCCTTTGTGCAAAACCTGGCAGAATACCCACGATGGCAAGCAACACCGCTCCGGGTAATGTGATCTTGTCCATCACCGCACCGATATAATCGGCAGTGGGTTGCCCTGGTTTAACACCCGGGATAAAACCATTATTTCTTTTAAGGTCGTCTGCGATTTGTTTCGGATTAAATATCAATGCCGTGTAAAGGAATGTGAACCCGATCACCATCACCGCATAAATAACCATGTACCAATAATTACTGTGGTCTCCGAATATTTTTGCAAGTCCTTTTGTAGAGTCAAAATTTGATAACAGCGTTGGTAGGAACATGATCGCCTGTGCGAATATGATAGGCATTACACCCGAGCTGTTCACTTTCATTGGAAGAAACTGCCTTGCCCCACCGAATTGCCTGTTGCCAACAATTTGTTTGGCATACTGCACCGGTATTTTTCGTACCCCCTGTATCAATACGATCAGTCCCATAATAATGGCGATCATCAATGCTATTTCAATTACGAAAATCAGAAGTCCGCCACCACCCGTTGGGATCTTCGCCTGCCATTCCTGCCAGATAGACTGCGGAAGACGTGCAAGGATACCGACCATGATAATCACCGATGCACCATTTCCCAATCCCTTGTCTGTGATCTTTTCACCAAGCCACATCACGAACAGAGTACCTGCTGTGAGCAACATGGTGGTAGATAACCAGAAGTAATTGGAATAAGAGGCAACGATCGCGTCGCGATAACCCGGGCTGTTTAGATATTGTACGTATGCGCTGGCCTGTAAAAGGGCAACGGCTACAGTGAGATATCTGGTGTACTGGTTGATTTTCTTTCTACCGCTCTCTCCCTCTTTCTGTAATTTCTGAAAGGGTGGGTAGAGGATGGTCATCAGCTGCATAAAGATCGATGCAGAGATATAAGGCATGATACCAAGTGCGAGTATGGATGCCTGAGAGAAGGCACCACCTGCAAATGCATCTATTAAACCGAGCATTCCACCTTTGCCTGCGTTGGGGTCGATCTTTGTAGGATCGATACCTGGTAACACGATATGCGTACCGAGGCGGTAGATGGCAAGAAGCATGATGGTAACGAGAATCTTACTTCTCAGTTCATCTATGCTCCATATATTTTTAAGTGTATTGATGAATTTTTTCACTGGACGCTTACCATTTATGGACTGACTAAGTTACAAAAATTATTTCACCACCAGTTCCACAGTTCCACCTGCAGATTCAACGGCCGCTTTTGCTTTTTCGCTTATAGCATTCACCTTGAAGCTGATCTTTGTTTTCAGCTCACCATTTCCAAGGATCTTCACCTTGTCGGTACGGTTTACAAGACCATGAGTGTACAACGTTTCCAGACTGAAGTCTTCCAGGCCGTATTTTTCGTTCAGGGCTTCTACCTGACCAAGATTGAACACTTTATATTCTACTCT
>JBDTMM010000142.1:0-6259 GCA_039934275.1 Flavitalea sp.
ACCGAATCATAAAAGCAGGTTTTAAAAACTATTATTTTGCCGATACCACCATCGTGCACTTCAAAGGAGAAAGCACTAAAAAAGATTTTAAATATGTAAAGCAGTTTTACAAATCAATGAGCCAGTTTGTAAAAAAATACTACGGAAGGGGTATCTATTCTTCGCTGCTCGATATTGCAATTTGGAGTCGTGCAGGTATTGAATTAATATTGCCAAGTAAGAAAAAGAACTCAACTATACACAAATAATATATTACTTCACCTTCATGTCTTCCAGTTTCTTTTTCAGAGCAAACATTTCATCCCTTAACCTCGCCGCTTCCATAAAATCCAGGTCGCGCGCAGATTTTTCCATTTCCTTTTTAATTTTCGCAATTGCCTTTTCCATTTGAGGAATAGTGGCATATTCCACCTGTTCTTCTGCAGCAAATGATACCGGTGCATCCGTGGCTCCCAATGCTTGTGGATTTTTGGGATCATACCCTTTAATATCCAGTACCGATGTTTGCGCAAATACCTGTTCCTTACTTTTTACAATAGTTGTAGGGGTAATTCCATGTTCAATATTAAAGGTCATCTGCTTTTCTCTTCGCCTCGTTGTTTCATCAATCGTTTTTTGCATACTGTCGGTCATCTTATCAGCATAAAAAATAACATGGCCATCTACATTACGCGCAGCACGGCCTGCAGTTTGCGTCAATGATTTTTCATTCCGTAAAAACCCTTCTTTGTCGGCATCGAGTATCGCTACCAGTGAAACTTCGGGCAGGTCCAATCCTTCTCTTAATAAGTTTACCCCAACAAGTACATCTATCTCACCAAGCCTTAATTGCCTTAATATTTCCACGCGTTCCAGCGTATCCACTTCGCTATGGATGTATTTTGATTTGATATTGATTCGGTGCAGGTATTTGTCCATTTCTTCCGCCATACGTTTGGTGAGCGTGGTTACCAGCACCCTGTCGCCCTTCTTTACCGTTTTGTCTATTTCATCAAGCAGGTCATCGATCTGGTTCACGCTTGGTCTTATTTCAATTGGGGGATCCAGCAAACCCGTTGGCCTAACCACCTGTTCAATTACCACACCTCCGGTTTTTTCGAGCTCATAATCACCCGGGGTTGCAGATACAAAAATCACCTGCCCCACCATGTTTTCAAATTCATGAAAGTTCAAAGGCCTGTTGTCAAGTGCCGATGGCAACCTGAATCCGTAATCCACCAATACCAGTTTCCTGCTCCTGTCACCACCATACATTCCGCTCACCTGTGGTATGGTTTGATGGCTCTCATCTATCACGCATAAGAAATCTTTGGGAAAATAATCCAATAAACAAAAAGGCCTTGACCCCGGCCTTCTCCTATCGAAGAATCTTGAATAATTTTCTACCCCATTGCAAAAACCGAGTTCACGGATCATCTCCACGTCAAAATTAACGCGCTCGGATAACCGCTGTGCCTCTATGAATTTTCCTACAGATTTAAAATAATCGACCTGGGCAGTCATTTCATCCTGTATCTCCGCAAGTATCTGCTGCATCATGTCCTTTGGCGCAAGGTATAAATTCGCAGGAAAGATGGCCGCATTTTCCAGCTTCATAATGCGCTTGCCATTCTGCACATCGATGCTTTCTATTTCTTCTATCTCATCGCCAAAAAATGAAATGCGGTAACCATAATCCAGGTAGGGAAGATTGATATCAATGGTGTCTCCCTGAACACGGAATGTCGCTCTGCCAAAATCTCCCTGACTCCTCGAGTACAAAGAATTCACCAATGAATGCAAAAATCCCTGCCTCGATAATATTTGACCCGGTTGTATTCTTATTATGCTGTTCTCATATTCGGTGGGGTTACCAATACCATAAATACAACTTACCGATGCCACGACAATAATATCTCTCCTGCCACTCAATAGTTGCGCAGTAGCCTGCAGCCGCAGTTTGTCGAGCTCTTCATTGATGGACTGATCCTTTTCAATATAAGTATCGCTCACAGGCATATATGCCTCAGGCTGATAATAATCGTAATAGCTCACAAAATACCCCACTGCGTTTTCAGGGAAAAACTGCCTGAACTCTCCGTACAATTGGGCAACAAGTGTTTTGTTGTGCGTTAGTATAAGGGTTGGTCGTTGCACTTTTTCAATAACATTGGCGATGGTAAATGTTTTACCCGAACCCGTAACGCCGAGCAAAGTATGAAAGGGTTCGCCTTCCAGGATGCCGTTAGTAAGTTGTTCAATTGCCTGCGGCTGATCGCCCGCGGGCTGATAGGAAGTGTGTAGTTTAAATGACATAAGATGAGCTTACAAATTTACCAATCTTTACTTTTTCACCTGGATGGAATCTTTCACAATTTTAAGCTGCCTGCTGTTCGGTGCCATTTTTACATTGGCGGAATCTTTTACATCGTTCCTGTTTTTTATCGCTTTGCGGAAGGGATCCCAGGTAACCTTCAGTTTTCCATCATCACCCGTTTTTGCCCTCAGCCTCAGGCTAATTCCCTTTTTTGTTTTCACTTCGTCGCTTAAGTCGGTGTTTGCCTGTTTTTTGGTAAAATTCCTCAACGGCAATTGGATACTCATATCCGTACCGTGTTTATAATCATAAACCCCCTCCACAAATAAAGTAAAGGCTGTGGAACGAATTTCCATCGGATTTACAATGAACGATGTACCTGTAACCTGTAAAACATTTTTAAGGTCGGCAAATTTAATTTCACTGAAGTCCTGCTTCTTAAACGCCTTCTTTGCCACCTGTTCCAACGGATCAAAGTGGTTCAATTCTCCATCCTGCAATATGAATTTTATCGTGCCTTTTGAGTCGGCATTAACCGGTTGTGCCTTATCGTTTAAAGAAGTACTATAATCAATTTCAGCGGTCAGGCGCCCTTTAAGATTTTCGGAGGTAATAGCATTCTGACCAAAATTGTCAAACGAAGCAAACAATAACGGTATATCAATTCCCTTCATACTGGTATGAAGGGTCAGTGGATTTAGTTTCGAACCATTCTTTATACTTCCTTTCAACTCCATCGAACCCTTTGCATGATTGAAGAATACTTTTTGCAATTCTACCTCCGATTCCTTCATCACCCCTTCCGCCATAACATTCGTGGCAGTAAAATTTTTATACTGCATCTTTGGCGTTTTAAGCACCACATTCACATCTGCATCGGCAAAAATTTTATCTACCGAAGTCGCTTTTCCGCTTTGAGCGTTATTGGAAAGAAAGGGCATGAAGTCCTTTAAATGCACGAACGGAGAACTGATCTTCCATACCAGGTTGATCTTATCCGCATCTGGTTGTTTCGCGTTGAAAACATTTTTGGTCAGCCCATTCATTACCAGCATGGTCTGGCCAGCCATGCCGGAAAGGGTATCTATGAGTATATCATTGTTATTGAATCTCACCCTGCCGATGCAATTATTCAGCACAAAGTTTCTCCTTTTGTACCTGATGGTGGCATCATCAATCTTTACATATCCCTGTATGTCGCCATTCACCGAATCCTTTGCATGCACTGAACCGATCACTGCAAGATCCAGCTCCCCCTTTCCCTTTTCAAATTTTATAACGGTTATTCCCGCAAACCTTTCCACCGCGTCCAGATTGAAAGCCGATTGTATACGTACATCTGCCGCCGCTCCATACAACGAAAGCGCAGAAACCTCCAGTTTTACATCGATAGGTTTATTAAATGAATACCTGTGGAGTTTGGTTTGCAAAGAATCATGCACGAAACCAACCGTTTTATCAAAGTCAACGTCATGCGATTCAATGTCAAGCAGAAATCCCGATTGCTTCCTGTTAAATCTGAAATCGCCATTAAACAAATAAGGATGGTCTTCGATATTCAGTGTAACCTCATCAAAATACAACTCATCCTTTGGTATGCTGAAATGGAGCACAAAGTTTCCCTGCACATTTTTATCTTTCAGGTAACTGCCCTTCCTCGTATTGAACCCAATATTGGAAGTATGAATGTCCATCCCAATACCAAACCGTATAATGCCCTTCTTTTCTTTTATGTCCACCTTCATGTTCCTGATCACTGCCTTGTACAACTTGTACCTTTTCGCATTGGAATAATTGATATACACATTCCTGAACTCGAGATTAGGAAACGATGGGCCGCTGCCTTCCCGATGTTTTGGCGATTTCATCACGTATTCATTGGACCTGCCCGTAGAATCTGTAATGATGTTGAACTGCGCCTCGTATATGATAACCTTTCCTACGGGCGACTTGCCTGTAATAAGCCCGGGAACACTTAACCGTAAATAAATTTCTGAAGCGTTGAGTAGGTCAAGCTTTGTAGTGGAATAGAGGCTGTCACGCACTACCACCTTCGAAAGTTGCAGCGATAAAAGAGGGAATGTCCTTAACAGGCTCACCGAAATATTGCCAATGTTAACGTCACCCTTTGTTCTTTCACTAATGATGGCGGACGCTTTTTGTTTGAACTTCTGCTGGTTCAACCCAACATACGCCCAAAAACCAACCCACAGGAATACTATTATTCCTAACAGCACCCCGATTGTTTTAAGACTATATCTAATAATTTTTCTTACCACACTGTTTTTGTGTTGTCAATAATCAATCTTCCTGTCAAGGTACTTGGTGTAATCGGGTAGTTGAACAATGTATTCTTCAAGCAGCAAAGGAGAGGTTAGTACGAAATCTGCTGTTGAACTATCGTTTGCCACAATGCAGTTCCACGCCATAGCCACACGCAGTAAGGCTTTCACGTCGCTGTCGTGTGGTTGGGCTTCCATCGGATCCCAGAAGAATATGAGGATGTCGATAAGCCCCTCGGCTATCATCGATCCTATCTGCTGATCGCCACCAATGGGTCCGCTTAATAATTTTGCAACGGGTCTGTCGAGTTGTTCTTCCAACAATTTTCCGGTGGTTCCGGTTGCTAAAAGTTCGTGACGCGTCAGCGCTGCTCTGTTCTTTTCAACCCAGTCAATTAGCTCTTTCTTCTTATTATCATGCGCCACCAGGGCGATTCTTTTGCGGGCGAATATTTTTCGTTCAGTGATCAAATGATATTTTTTTGGGTATGATGATGTGAATAAGATAGTATTTTTTATACATTCTTTAACTCTAAAAAAATAATTTTCAATGCAATATGGAGTTTTCCACAGAGCGGCATATATTTTGTTGATAACTTTCCCCCATTACTATTACCATTGGATTCTATGTTTAAAGGACTACTTTATGTATGTCTTACTCTTTTTTCTATTAATTGTTGTTCGCAAACAACACTCACGGATATTACAAGCCCGTCGGAATTAACACTTGAGGATCCTAATCATACCATCACCGATCTTTCTTACACTTCTACTGAAAGTGCAAAAGTCATACTCAGCTGGAAAGTAAATGGCCACAACCCCGACTTCTTTTCCATCGAACGAAGCAACAATGGCAAGAGTTATGAAACGGTTTCGGTACTGAATAACCAACAAGCCGAAGCATCGTATCAATGGACCGATGACGACCCGGCAAAAGGAAGAAACTTTTATCGCATCCGCTATAGCTTTAAAGAAGGGCAATCCCTCTACTCAAAATCAGTATCCGTTCTTATAGCGGGTTACCTCTCTTTCAAATTCTATCCGAATCCTGTCGATCATATTCTCATCGTTCGTGCCAACTCGCCGCTCGATGTACAGATAACGGATGCCAACGGAAAAGTGCGGGTATCGGAACTCCGCGTACTTGGGCTCCGTACTGTTAATGTATCCTCACTCGAAAAAGGAATCTACCTGATTAGATTTAGCAACAAATTGATGAATATTATGAGCCAGGAAAAGCTTATCAAGAACTGATAGAGTAAAACTACGCTACTATGAAATTTCTGTTGTGTATGTCATTTCAGACCCTTATTTTTACAGCGGTTTTTCATAGGATATTGGATTTTAAAAACGGGGTTGAATTTCTATTCAGACCCCTTTTTCTTTTTAAGGCATTACCGAAGCCAGCGACATATACCTCCAGTCATATCCATTGCGCGCATAAGCCGCATGTTGATCAGGTGATTTCTCCAACATCGATTTATCCAGAATATTTTCCTTCACCAATTTTTTTCTCGACTCCATTATGTAGTCCGCAACAGCGGCCTCACCCATCCAAACCTGTTGTGGTGGCTCAAAGGCGATCTTATGCCTGTTCCAGGTAATGTCATTTGGAAGGCTATCGGCAATGGCTATTCGCAAGGAGGAACTCATATCCGGTAGAAATGCTCCCGAGCCTATA
>JBDTMM010000143.1:0-6242 GCA_039934275.1 Flavitalea sp.
AGGCGTTCACCCCGATGATGTGGAACTGGGATGCGCCGGATCGCTCATTATTGAAATCAAAAACGGTAAGAAAGCGGGGATCCTTGATCTGACGCAGGGAGAGCTCGGTACACGTGGTACGAGTGAAACAAGACATAAGGAAGCTGCCGATGCCTCAAAGATCATTGGCGCCCACGTACGTGAAAACTTAAAAATGCGCGACGGGTTTTTTAAAAACGATGAAGAGCACCAACTTAAACTAATCGGCGCAATAAGAAAATACCGTCCAGAAATTGTTTTTGCAAATGTGCTGGACGACCGCCACCCGGATCACGGAAGGGCGGGCCACCTCATCGCAGATGCTTGTTTTCTATCAGGACTTGTTAAAGTAAATACATTTAATGAAAAGGGCGAAAGGCAGGAGAAGTGGCGGCCCAAGTACATCCTGCATTACATTCAGGACTGGTATCACGAACCTGATCTCTTAATCGACATTAGCGAGGTGTTTGAGCAGAAAATGAAGGCAATCGAGGCGTACACTACCCAGTTTCATGTAGCAGGAAAGGAACAGGAGGGGCTAACCACCTACATTTCCACGCCCGATTTCCTTGAAAGTGTGGTGGCCCGTGCACGTATGCTGGGCAAAAGGATAGGGGTGAAATACGCAGAAGGTTATATCAGTGAAAAAAAGATCGGAATACGTAATCTGGATTCATTGGTTCAGGTGGAAACATGAGAAAAAAAAGTTACCTTCGTGGTTCAATTCAATAAAGAAGTTTTCAGCAATGGCAACACCTAAATTTTCCAATGTTCCTCATTCTTTTCATGCAGAGCTGAAAAAGAAAATCAGTGAGTATTTTGAAGAAGTAGGCTCATCCACAACCGGCAATTACAACTTGTTTATTAAAGCTGTTGTATTAATGCTCGGCTTCGTTTTTTTATACATCCATTTAGTTTTCTTTACTCCCATAGTTTTGTTTTCAATTATTGAGTGTGTGTTGCTCGGCGGCATTGTGGCCGCGATCGGTTTTAATGTTATGCACGATGGTGCACACGGAAGTTTTAGTAAATACAAATGGGTGAACATGCTCGCTGCGTTTTCACTAAACATTCTTGGTGGTAACAGTTTTATGTGGAATGTTAAACACAATGTGATTCACCACGCCTATACCAATATTGATGGAATTGATGATGATATCGATATTCAGCCGTGGATGCGCATGAGCTCCACACAAAAGAAATATGCAATGCATAAATACCAGCACTTTTATTTCTGGTTCCTTTATTCTCTGCTGTATGTTTTTTGGATATTCGTATTAGATTACCAGAAATATTTTAAAAGGCAGGTAGGAAATATGCCCTTAAAAAAGATGGAAGTTTTCGATCACCTTGTATTTTGGGGGTTCAAAGTGTTCCATTTATTTTTATTCGTTGGTTTGCCAATATATGAACTTGGTTTTACTTCCTGGATCATTGGCTTCACCATATTTACTACCGTGGCGGGTTTTGTATTAAGCCTCGTATTTCAGCTGGCGCATACCGTTGAACACACTTCTTTTCCACAACCGGATGTTATCACTGGTAAACTGGAAGACGAATGGGCGGTGCACCAGATAAAAACCACTGCAAATTTTGCTACCAGTAACAAGTTGGTTTCCTGGCTGGTGGGTGGATTGAATTTCCAGATTGAACATCACCTGTTTCCGAAAATATCACACGTGCATTATCCTGCAATAAGCAAAATAATCCGAAAGGCTTGCGAGGAACATGGTTTGGTGTATATAGAATATCCCAAGGTGCGTTATGCAGTGGCTTCACATGTTGCCTTTCTCAGACAAATGGGAAGAGGTTAATTTCAAAACCCCTTTGCGACATTGCGAATCTTCGCGTCTTGGCGAGCAATTTCACGCAAAGCCGCAAAGAGTAAATATATAAGATGCCTAAAGTTAAGGTTGGGTTGGTCCAGATGTCCTGCACGGCTAAAAAGGATGAGAACATTAGCCGGGCAGTTGAAAAAATAAGGCAGGCCGCAGCAGAGGGTGCTCAAATTATTTGCCTTCAGGAACTTTTCACTTCCCTTTATTTTTGTGATATTGAAGACTACGACAATTTTAAATTAGCCGAACCCATTCCTGGCCCGACAACTGATATCCTTCAAAAAGTTGCCGGTGAATTAGGGGTAGTGATCATCGCTTCGCTGTTTGAAAAAAGAGCGCAGGGATTATACCACAATACCACCGCAGTGATTGATGCCGACGGAAAGTATCTTGATAAGTATCGCAAAATGCACATTCCCGATGATCCTGCATACTTCGAGAAATTTTATTTTACACCCGGAGATTTGGGGTATAAAGTTTTTAAAACAAAGTTCGCCACACTGGGAGTATTGATATGTTGGGATCAGTGGTATCCCGAAGCCGCCCGCATCACTTCTTTAATGGGCGCCGAAATACTTTTTTATCCTACTGCCATCGGCTGGGCAACTAATCAGAACGACCCTACCAACACAGAACAATACAACGCCTGGCAAACCATCCAGCGCAGCCATGCCATTGCAAACGGTGTACACGTGGTTAGCGTGAACAGGGTTGGGTATGAGCAGGAAGAAAAAATGAAATTCTGGGGCGGAAGTTTTATCGCCAACCCCTTTGGAAGTGTCATTTACCAGGCAACTCACGATAAAGAAGAAGTAATTGTACAGGAAATTGACACCGACAGTTCCGACCGATACAGAACGCACTGGCCATTTATGCGCGACAGGAGAATTGATTCTTACCAACCGATCACCAAACGTTATATAGACCAGGAATAATGAGTGCATTAACTCCGAACGACCTCGGATATTATTTCCCAGCCGAATTCGAGCCACACCGCGCCACATGGTTAAGCTGGCCGCACAAAGAAGCATCATGGCCTGGAAAAATTAATGCTATCTATCCCGTATATGCGCAATTTGTAAAAGAGATTGCAAAATCGGAAAGAGTGTGCATTAACGTTAGGGATGAAAAAATGAAATTATTTGCAACAGATCATCTGCAAACTGCATGTGTTCCCCTAGACAAGATCGATTTTTATATCCATCCCACAAACGATGCCTGGTGCAGGGATCACGGCCCGGCATTTGTAATAAATCCATCCGCAGAAAATAAAAAGGCGATCGTTGATTGGGGATATAATGCCTGGGGAAATAAATATCCACCCTATGACCTCGATGACATAATCCCTACTTTGATTGGTAAGGAGCTGGGCATCCCTGTGTTTAATCCAAATATTGTAATGGAAGGCGGATCGGTTGAATTTAATGGTGAAGGAACGCTCCTCACTTCAAGATCATGTTTATTAAACAAAAACAGGAATCCCCAGCTTACGCAATCGCAAATTGAAAAATATTTATTGAATTATTACGGGGCCAAACAGGTGTTGTGGATAGATGACGGAATTGCAGGCGATGATACCGATGGCCATATTGATGATACGGTCAGATTTGTTAATAACAACACCGTGCTAACCGTTATCGAAGAAAATAAAAACGATGATAATTACGAATTGCTTCAGGCAAATTTGCGCTCGCTTTCCTCCATGCGTTTGTTGAATGGAAAACAACTGAACATCGTTGAATTACCCATGCCGGAACCCGTTGTATATGAAAACCAGCGCCTGCCCGCTTCCTATGCTAATTTTTATATCGCCAGCGAAGCGGTGATTGTGCCTACTTTTCAAAGTAAAAATGATGAAAAGGCTTTATTAATTATAGAGCAATGTTTCCCCAATCGCAGAATTGTTGGACTGGATTCCACAGATATTATCTGGGGTCTTGGCAGTTTTCATTGCCTTAGTCAGCAGGAACCACTGGTATAAATTATTCGTGAATGGCCAGCACCGGAATGTGACTGTGATAAGCCAGTTTTTTGGTGTGGTTCTTCTTGAAGAAATTATTAAGAAAAGAATGATTTTTCGGAACGGTGACGATCATGTCTATCGAATGATCGGCCGTAAAATTACTGATCGCTTCAAGAAAATCTTCTGAATGAATAAAATAGAAATCGGGGTCGTAAGATTCGAAAGAAGTCTCCAACCAGGCCTTTTCGGTTTTAAATCCAGTTTTACTATCAATTGATTCTCCATCTCCTGTGTGTACTATATGCAATATTGGTTTAAATAAATCCAACACTTTAATAATAATATTTACTGGAACGGTTGATTGAACATCCTTGAAATCTGTTGCGAGTAAAACATTCTCGATTGGTTTGTAAGTAGCAGAGGGTGGAACGATGATCACAGGGCAAATACCTTCTCTCGCCATGTCTACCGCATTACTACCCATCAGCGCCTGATCAATCTCAGAGGCGCCAGTAATACCCATGATTACAAGGTCTATGGAATTGTTGCGCACGTACTTTTCAACAGCGGAAACAAGTGAATCACCATTTTCATATACAGACTGGACAGGAACCCCCTCCAAAGCCATTTCTGTTTCGAAATTTGCAAATGCAAAATCCAGCACCCTGGTTCTGTCTTCCCTGGTTTCGGTCAGCAACGATCCGTCTGAGCCCGCAGCCATGCCGTTATAAACATGATAGAATATTACCTTAACTCCGGTAACTTTTGAAGCCAACTGAACCGCATATCTCGCGGCATTTTTTGATGTTTCTGAAAAGTCTGTCGGTACTAATATCTTTTTCATCTCACTGTCTTTATTTACAACTGATAAAATTATGCCATGGACAAGATACTATTTAAAACAGTTCGGCTTGTCCACCTTTTAATTTTTTAATATCCCATTCCATACTCACACTTTTGTTAAAGTCGAAAAGTTTGGTGCCCACTGCCTTCCAGCCCATTACTTCTACTACACCTGTAAGTTTAATTTTTTGTGTTTTTGACTGTGAGCCTCTTCCTGAAGTGATGATCACCACAGGGTTTTCCGCACTTGAAACCGCCTCCATCCTGTTTCCTTCACCTTCCTTCATAAAAAGAAATTTGTTATGCAGGGTGGTTGTTTCAATCTTAAATCTTTTAACGTTGAATTGCATTTTTTCATTGTCGAGGTAGATGGCAGATATTGTTTTTTCCGGATCGAATTTTTCCAGAAGGATGATTTTTTCAGGATCAAAACGCTGGGTGAGTTCAGTGTCGGTAATTTCATAATTACCATCCTCATAAACTACAAGCATGCGGTCGTCGGATTCGAAAGTACCCAATAATTCCCCTTTTTCGTCAGTATTCAGTCTTCCGAAATGATTATCGAACCACAGCTTCCTGCCAACAAGGGTAGACTTTCCCGCTTCTTTCAGCTTTACATTTTTAACGGTGTATTTGGTCACCTGGTTACCAAGGCTGCTCCTGTTTTTTATTTCTAATGTTTCAAAATGAAAATCCAGTTCTTTGATTCTTGCGGTTACTCCGGGATTAAGTATGATTTTCACCACTTCCGCTTCACCATTTTGGTTAACGGATAAATAATGCACCTTGCTTTTTTCCGCACCTTTGGTAAGGTCGTATTCCTTATCGCGGGTAACACCCGTTACATTGAAACGCTTAGCATAGGTCATACCGGATTTTCCATCTAGATAGACCATGTTGTACGTGGTGCGCTCATCGTTTTTCTGGAAGATGGCGATATGGATGATATCTTTTCCGATAAATGCTTTATCAGATACTTTCACCACCTTCATCTTTCCCCACTTAGTAAAGGCAATGATGTCGTCCAGGTCGGAGCAATCGGTAATATATTCGTCCTTCTTCAATCCTGTGCCGATAAATCCATCCGCCCTGTTCACATATAATTTGGTGTTTGCAATCGCCACATGTTTGGCCTGAATCGCTTCAAATAATTTAAGTTCCGTTTTTCTTTCGCGGCCCTTGCCGTATTTTTTTAAAAGCCCTTCGTAATAGGCAACGGCATAATCAACAAGGTTTGCGATGTTGTGCTTCACCTGTTTTATTTCTGCCTCGATATTTTTTATTTGAACATTAAGTTCATTGATATCAAGGCGGTATATTCTTCGTACAGGTTTCTCCGTTAATCTGAGTACGTCTTCCCGTGTAATTTCCTTTTTTAATTGTTTAAGAAATGGCGCGAATGCCTTCGTGATAGCCTGAATAACATTGTCCCAGGTTTCGTGTTTCTTTTCGAGTTCTTTATATATTTTTTCCTCGAAAAATATTTTTTCAAGAGAAGTATAGTGCCATTTATCCTGAAGTTCTTTTAGTTTGATTTCGAGTTCTTTTTTAAGAAGATCTCGTGTATTTTCAACGGAGGT
>JBDTMM010000144.1:0-6225 GCA_039934275.1 Flavitalea sp.
CAATGGAGCTGGTCGCATTTGGTTCCTTATATCACGCTTGACTTTCCTGCTATGCCTTCGTCGGTATTAATAACAATAAGCATTATACTTATCGTGTTGCCTTTTATTATCGGCGGATATTTTGTGCAGGTGAATATGAATAAAATGCTTATCCAGATCAGGAAGGGCTGGAGTTTGTTGTTGTTGCTGCTAATCCTTTCCATGTTCATCATTCTTGTAAACGGTGGCATCAACTATGTTAACTGGATATTTGTGGTGATGCCTATCGCTGCTTTTCACGCTGCAGCTTATTATTATCCGCATAAGGCGCTATTCTCAAATATTCTGCACTGGCTCATCTTTGGGTATGCCATCTATCTCACGTATTGGATGTAAACACGCATTTCGCACCCAAAACTTTGTAAATTTGCCCTAAACTCAGATGGCATGAAATTCGGAATAGTCGTTTTTCCAGGGTCAAATTGTGACAGGGACATGCAGGAAGCCCTTGAGGCCCACATGAACCAGGAAGTGGTAATGCTCTGGCACAAGGATGAAGACATCAGCAGCTTCACGCAGGATGATTGCATCGTATTGCCTGGCGGTTTTTCCTATGGCGATTACCTGAGATGCGGCGCTATAGCGCGTTTTAGCCCGATGATGCAAAGCGTGATCGCTTTTGCAAACAACGGGGGCAAAGTGCTTGGTGTTTGCAATGGCTTCCAGATACTATGCGAGGCTAAATTATTGCCAGGAGTATTGTTAAGAAATGTGAACCAGCAGTTCCTCTGCAAGAATATTTATCTGAAGGGTGTTGGTTCCGACAAACCCCTTAAAATTCCTATCGCTCATGGTGAAGGAAGGTTTTACGCAGAAGATCATATTCTTGACGAACTCGAAGCCAACGACCAGGTGATATACAGGTATTGCGATGAAAAGGGAAACATCACTGCATCAGCCAATCACAATGGAGCGATCAGGAACATTGCGGGAATCTGCAATAAAGAAAGAAATGTTTTTGGAATGATGCCTCATCCTGAAAGGGCATCATCGTTAACGTTAGGAAACACGGACGGAAGGATCATTCTTCAATCGTTATTATTCGCGCAGGCACCTGCACTTGTTTAATTTAATGTTTCATTAAGAATATTAAGCAGATTTTTGGGCTAGCACCTCTGTTAACCCACGAATTTTATGGCATCAAAGAAGATTGTTCCTTTTTTTCTGTTCGCTGTTTTATTGTTCCCTCCCTTTCTATTTTCGCAGGATTCAGCTGCATACGTATGGAATGTTACCAGCAAAAAAATGGCGGATAATGTTTACGAACTTACTTTCAGTACAACCGGTAACAACAAGTGGCAGCTATACGGAGCGAACGAAATACTAAGTGATGTTCCTTCGACCGAGATAATATTCGATGATTCTGCGGTTTCAAAAAAAGGGCCTTTCAAAGAATTCGGCAATTCAAAAAGGATCACCAGCAAACTATTCGATGGGGTTTCATTTAATGTGTATGAAGAGTCTGTTGCTTTTACTGCTACTATTTCCATTGATGGAAAAGTGCCCGCGAAACTGCTTGGTAAAATGAATTACACGTATGGAAAGGATGATGAATTATATCCTTCCACCCCCTATGATTTTTCTGTTGCCCTTGAAGGCGGAGTTGAATCGCAGGTAAGAATAAAAGTGCCAGGCTTCGATCTTGCGCATCCTGTGAGTAATTGTGGCGATGAAAGCACGGGTGGAAAAAGTCTTGCGGGAATATTTTTGCTTGGATTGCTGGGCGGATTTATAGCGCTGCTAACACCCTGTGTTTTTCCACTGATACCGCTCACCGTTTCTTTTTTTACAAAGCAATCACAGGGGAATAGTAAGAAGGGGATTTTTAATGCGGTGATGTATGGCTTTTTTATTTTCCTGATTTATTTGTTACTTAGTTTGCCTTTTCATTTGTTAAGCAATGTAAGTCCCGAAATATTGAATAATATTTCCACGAATGTTTATCTCAATATTCTCTTCTTTTTAATATTTGTATTCTTTGCTTTTTCCTTCTTTGGATATTTTGAAATAGGGTTGCCCGGAGGGCTCGCCAATAAGATTGATTCGAGGTCGGGGATGGGCACCATTGGTGGAATATTTTTTATGGCGCTGACGCTTGCAATCGTTTCTTTTTCCTGTACAGGGCCCATTCTTGGTTCGTTGCTTGCGGGCACCGCTTCGGAAGGGGCGTGGCCTCTGACAGCAGGGCTTGCGGGTTTTGGTTTGGCGCTGGCGTTGCCATTTGCGCTGTTTGCCATGTTTCCCGATTGGTTGAAATCACTTCCAAAGTCGGGTGGATGGCTTACTTCGGTGAAGGTGGTACTCGGATTTTTAGAACTGGCAATGGCGATAAAGTTTTTATCAAATGCAGATTTAGTGGAGCAATGGGGAATTGTGAAGAGAGAGATATTTATTGCTACCTGGGTCATCACAGGAATACTGATCGTGCTGTACCTGCTTGGCGTTATTAAATTTCCACATGATGGGCCTGTGAAGAAGATTCGTGGTGCGAGGCTGGGGTTTATCGTATTGTTTGCATCAGCGACAATTTATTTAATACCCGGACTTACGAACAGCCGCTCGGCGAATCTTGCGCTGATCAGTGGTTTTCCCCCGCCAATGTGTTACAGCATTTATGCGTCGCCGGTAAACTGTGAAACGGGTATTGAACCGCTGCGCGATTATAATGAAGCGTTGGCGTTGGCCAAAATGGAACACAAACCCATATTGATTGATTTTACAGGCTGGGCCTGCGTAAACTGCCGGCGTATGGAAGAAAATGTGTGGACGAATGAAGAAGTGAGCCGATTGATGAAGAATGAATTTGTGGTGGTTTCCTTATATGTGGATGAACGTAAAAAACTCGCCGCTTCAGACCAGATAAATTATGTTACCAAAACCGGTGCGGATAAAAAGATTATTACTGTTGGTGATAAATGGGCAACTTTTCAGTCTGAAAACTTTAATGCGGTCTCTCAGCCGCAGTACGCCATCATTCACCCCGATGAAAAAATTCTTACAAAGACGAAGGGCTATACTCCTTCTGCCGGGGAATTTGCGAAGTGGCTGAAATGCGGTGTGGATGCTTATGATCGGGTGAAGTGATACCTGAAAAGTACAGAAGACGATTGCTTGCCTTATTCCTCAATAATAGGCTCAGTGGCATCATTTATGTGGCAAAACGATCGCCTTAAAAGTTCCTCTAATAAAACCAATAATGCTCTTCGGCCTTTTGCTAATGACTTCCCTCGTTACCTTATTGCTTTTCCATCGTAGATAAAGTAGTATCAAAGTGTCACTAATAAACGCGAACAGTGTGTTCAACGCAAAAAAACCCTGCGGTTTCGCAGGGTTAAAAAGCTAAATTAATATCTTAAGGTACTACAGTGCGATGTTCTTTTGCGTCATCATCTTGCGGAGATTGATGAGGCCGTAGCGCATTCTTCCCAATGCAGTGTTGATGCTGCAGTTGGTTAATGATGCGATCTCTTTGAAAGATAAATCAGCATAATGACGGAGAATGATCACTTCACGCTGGTCTTCCGGCAACAGGTCAAGCATTTGGCGAACCCTGTCGTGGCTCTGGCGCTTCATCATTTTCTCATCGGCACCTTCTTCCGTAAAATTAATTACTTCGAAAATGTCGCGGTCGTCGCTGGTTTTGATCGATGGAGTTCTCTTCACCTTACGGAAATGGTCAACACAAAGGTTGTGAGCGATGCGCATAGCCCATGGAAGGAACTTTCCTTCTTCTGTGTAACGGCCTCCGCGAATAGTGTCGATAATTTTGATCAAAACATCCTGGAAGATGTCTTCTGCAAGATACTTGTCTTTAACTAAAAAGAGAATGGAAGTGTACATCTTGTCTTTGTGACGAAGAACAAGGATTTCCAAAGCGTTTAAATCGCCATCCTGAAAATTTTGGATGAGCTCGTGGTCGGTTTTCGTACGTAAAGAAGAATTCATAAAACTTCTACAGTTTGAAGGTGATAGGATATTATTAATTTGGATTCTAAAAGTGTGACTGGTTTTTTTCGGTTTTTCTGAGTAGAAGCGTATAATCGATAGGCGGTAGTGGGTTTTTTTCTTATTGTTTAAACAAATTACCGTCTAAAGATAGACACTTTCATTAAAATACCAAACTTTAGCAAAGTTTTTATAGTATTCACCTTGTACCGGTAAATATTTATACTTAGTATTCGTTCCGGCGCGATATTTTTGTAGGCTCAATATGGCCGTTTCCACAAAGAAAAAACCGATAGCCCCCAGTGGCAAAGCAGAAAAAAAGGATTCCATACTCATTAAAGGGGCAAGGGTTCACAACTTAAAGAATGTTGATGCGGAAATTCCGCGAAACCAATTAGTGGTTGTTACAGGAGTTTCAGGTTCGGGCAAATCTTCCCTCACTATTGATACCCTATTTGCGGAAGGACAAAGGCGCTACGCCGAAAGTCTCAGTGCATACGTGCGCCAGTTCATGGCGCGCATGATAAAACCCGACGTTGATTATATTAAAGGGCTTTGCCCCGCAATTGCCATTGAACAAAAAGTGATCACGCGTACGCCAAGGTCAACCGTTGGCAGTATGACCGAGATATATGATTATCTCCGTTTATTTTATGCCCGTACGGGCAGAACAATTTCGCCGGTTTCGGGAAAACAGGTAAAGAAAGATGATGTGAACGACGTGGTAGAATCCATCGCCGCAGGAATACATGGCGACAAGGTGTTAATACTTGTGCCTTTTCGCCAGCATGCCAACCGCAATGTTTCCGAAGAGCTGAATATATTGATGCAGAAGGGGTTTTCGAGGTTATATGTTTCGGGTGAAGTACTGCGAATTGAGGACCTTCTGGAAGAAACGGCGCCCGGGTATAAAAAGAACTGGAAACCGGGTAAAGAGGCCTATGTATTAATAGATAGGCTGGTGGTAAAAGAGTACGGCGAAGACGACCGTCATCGCATAAGCGACTCCGTTACCACAGGTTTTTACGAAGGTGAAGGCGAAGTTTTTTTATTAGTGAACGATAAGGAGAAAATACAGTTCTCGGACCGGTTTGAACTGGATGGAATAGTTTTTGAGGAACCGGTGCCCAACCTTTTTTCTTTCAATAATCCTTTTGGTGCATGTCCAACCTGCGAAGGATTTAGTTTGGTTTTGGGTATTGATGAGGACCTGGTGATACCCGACAAGAGACTAAGCGTGTATGAAGGCGCTATCGCGCCGTGGAAGGGGGAAAAATTAGGCAAGTGGCGCGAGAACTTTATCAGGACCGCAAAAAGCGCAGACTTTCCGGTTCACAAACCCATCATCGACCTAACAAAACAACAATACGCGCTGCTATGGGCCGGCAACAGCACGATTGCAGGCATAGACGATTTTTTTAAAGAAGTAGAACAGAATTTATATAAGGTGCAGTACCGCGTGTTGTTGTCGAGGTACCGTGGAAGAACCTCATGCCCCGATTGTAAAGGGTATCGCCTGCGTAAAGAAGCATTGTACGTTCAGGTAAGTGGCAAACACATTGGTGAACTGTGCGAAATGCCCGTTAAGGACCTTGTAAATTGGTTCGGGAATATTACGCTTACGGATAACGAAAAAGAAACGGCAAAGAGAATTCTTATCGAAATAAACCTAAGGCTAAAAACATTAATGGATGTTGGACTGGGATATCTTACACTGAACCGTCTTGCAAATTCATTAAGCGGCGGAGAGAGTCAGCGTATTCAACTAACGCGTTCACTGGGAAGCAATCTTACCAACTCACTGTATATACTTGACGAACCGAGTATCGGCTTGCATTCAAGGGATACTGCGCGGCTGATAAGCGTATTGAAAGAGCTGAGAGATCTTGGTAACACAGTGGTGGTGGTTGAGCACGATGAAATGATGATGCGCGCAGCTGACCATATTATAGATATGGGTCCGCTTGCCTCACATCTTGGAGGGGAAGTGGTAGCCGCGGGGAATTATGATGAGATCGTTAAGAATAACGAAAGCCTTACTGGTAAATACCTGAGCGGCGTACTGGAAGTTGTTTCACCACGACAGGTTCGCAAATGGAACAGTTCCATTACGGTGGAAGGCGCCAGACAGCACAATCTCCAAAACATCAACGTACAATTTCCCTTAAATGTATTGTGCGTTGTTAGTGGCGTTAGTGGCAGCGGAAAAACTACTTTAATAAAACAAATATTATATCCTGC
>JBDTMM010000145.1:0-6225 GCA_039934275.1 Flavitalea sp.
AAACCGATACAAATGGAATTCCGATAGGCGCACCTTCCCATAAGCCACTTCCAAAATCGGCCTTTAATGATGCGGCGCCAATCCCGGCAATGATCTGGTCATTATAGGGGTCGATGGGCTGATTTGAAATGTCAATGTTCCAGGGATTATCTGAGGGGAAAATCGTGATATTTTCAACGCCTGCCACCGAAGCAGTACAGGAACCATCCTTTGGAGGATCGGTTACGGGTTGATTTTTTTTACAACTTGTAATGAGCAGAATGGGTAACGCCAGAAGAATAGCAAACTTTTTCATAAGGATGGATTTCGATCCCTCAAAATAGAAAAAGTAAGTTATATATCGAAGCAAATGGCCATTTAATTCCGGTGCATATTTCCTATAAAAAGACACCCTGAATAATCCGAAATCAAGTATGGTTTTCATCAAAAAAAAGGAGTCTCCCCTACTACAGAGAAAGGTGTACTGAACATCTGTTACCGTATCTTACTATCAGCTATTATAAATGGATTCAGAAAAATTAATGTTATAAACTTCAGGGGTATTATCTTTAGGAAATTGCCATTTGAAACGGACTAGGAATTAAGATAATGAACTGGAAACAAGTAATCGACCCCTTTAACAATATCTCTCTGTCTGTTGTAGTAGCTACCGTTCCTATACTGTTCATATTCTGGGCATTGATCATCAAAAAGATGAAGGGATATAAGGCGAGCCTGATTGCCATTGGCATCGCAATCCTCATCGCCATTTTTGTTTACGGTATGCCCGTAAAACTGGCATTGCTCTCTACCGCGAATGGAGCCCTTTACGGTTTGTTCCCCATCTGCTGGATCGTTATCTCGGCAGTTTTTTTATTTAATATTACCGTGAAAAGCGGGCAGTTTGAGATCATCAAACATTTTATGGCGTCGATAACTTCCGACAGAAGGTTACAGGCCCTGCTGATCGCTTTTTCATTTGGGTCTTTCCTGGAAGGCACCGCGGGTTTTGGAGCACCAGTTGCCATAACCGCAGCAATGCTGGTGGGCTTAGGGTTTAATCCGCTTTATGCAGCCGGCATATGCCTCATCGCCAATACCGCACCCGTGGCCTTCGGTGCCATAGGTATTCCGATTACGGTTGCATCGCAGGTAACGTCGATACCGGAAATGGCGATTTCGCAAATGGTGGGAAGAACACTTCCAATTCTGTCGGTATTTCTTCCTTTTTACCTCATTATTTTGATAGCAGGTTTTAAAAAAGCAATGGAAATTCTGCCGGCAATATTGGTGTCCGGTTTTTCTTTTGCTTTGCTGCAATTTGTTTCTTCCAATCTGCTGGGTCCTGCTCTTCCGGATGTGATTGCAGGCATCGGTTCCATTATCTGCCTCATCATTTTTTTAAAATTCTGGAAGCCCAAAAGCATCTGGCGATTTGCAAACGAAGTTCCCTCTACCATAAATACAAACATTAAATATACAGGCGGCCAGATAATCAGGTCCTGGTCTCCATTCATACTGCTGACAGTTATCATCATTACCTGGGGAATCCCTCCCGTGAAAGACTTTCTAAATTCCATTGGCCAGCTACAATTCGAATTTCCCGGTCTGCACAATGCAATCGATGATAAAAAAGGAAACCCGTTACCGCACGTGTATAAATTCAATTATTTATCGGCTGCGGGAACCGCAATATTTCTCTCGGCTGTTATTTCGGTTCCATTGGTAGGTTTAAAATTTACTGATGCGGCAAAAGTTTTCCTGGCAACGCTTAAGCAACTTAAATTCCCGATTATTACCATAGCATCCGTATTAGCATTTGCCTACATAGTAAACGATTCGGGCATCACCATAACCATTGCGGAAGCACTTGCAAAAACGGGATTCCTGTTTCCATTTTTTTCGCCGGTACTTGGATGGTTAGGCGTTTTTATAACGGGCTCCGATACATCTGGGAATGCGTTATTCGGCAAGCTTCAGGCCGCTACCGCAACTTCCATAGGAGTTGACCCTGTGGTAACCGTAGCCGCCAATGTATCCGGGGGGGTGATTGGAAAAATGATCTCTCCCCAATCAATTGCAGTTGCAGCGGCCGCGGGTAATCTTATTGGAAAAGAGTCTGACCTTTTCCGGTTTACCGTTAAACACAGTTTTATTATGCTGATTTTTATATGCCTGCTTGTATTGGCGCAGGCTTATTGGTTTCAATGGATCATTCCTCATTATGAGATGTTAATTAAATGAGGGTGAGGTGGCGCCTTGTTGTTTACATTTGAATAATAGAAGAACGTATGACGGTTGGGCTCTTTATACCATGTTATGTAAATCAGTTTTATCCAAATGCTGCAATAGCCACCCTGCAATTGCTGAAGAAACTGGGAGTGGATGTGGTGTACCCGGTCAGTCAAACCTGTTGCGGACAGCCGATGGCAAATTCGGGTTTTGAATATCTCTCGCAGGAATGCAACAACCATTTCATTGATCATTTTTCGCCATTCGATTATATCGTTGCTCCATCAGCAAGCTGTGTGCTTCATATCAAGGAACACCTCCACTCTCCCAAGAATGAAGTAGAGGCTTTTAATATCAGAAATAAGATTTATGAGCTGGTCGAATTTTTAACGGACATCCTTAGGGTTCAAAAGCTGGAGGCAACATTTCCGCATAAAGTGGGGTTGCATCATAGTTGCCATGGTTTACGCGGCCTGCACTTGTCGCAAATGAGTGAACTTAATGCTCCTGCTTTTTCAAAGCCTGAACTACTGCTGAATATGGTGCAGGGATTAGAACAGGTGATGTTAGACAGGCAGGATGAATGCTGCGGATTTGGCGGAACATTTTGTGTGGCTGAAGAAGCAGTGTCCGTAAAAATGGGAAAAGACAGGGTAACCGACCATGCAAAAAACGGGGCAGAATATATTACCTCTTCAGACATGTCCTGTCTTATGCATCTGGAAGGGATTCTTCACAGGAATAATAGTAATATCAAGGTTGTCCATATTGCCGAAATATTAAATAATTCATTATGAAAGACGCCGGATCAAAAGATCACGCGGCGTTAGCAGCCGCATTTAATAAAGATGAAGAACACGTGGACTGGCACGATGGTGCACTTTGGTTCATCAGGGAAAAAAGAGATATTGCATCAAAGAACATTCCGGAGTGGGAACAACTCCGCGAAGCTGCTTCCGCAATAAAAAGCAACGTTATTTCTAATCTTCATACCTACCTGCTTCAGTTCGAAGCAAATCTTACAAAGAATGGAATACAGGTTCATTGGGCTTCTAATGCAGAAGAACACAATGAAATCGTTTATTCTATACTGAAATCAAAGGAGATCAATCAGATGGTGAAAAGTAAGTCTATGCTTACTGAAGAATGTCATTTGAATGAATACCTAGAAGAACGCGGAATTGAAGTAATCAATTCCGACCTGGGAGAATATATACAGCAAATAGATAACGAACCTCCCAGTCATATTGTATTGCCGTGCATTCACAAAAGAAAAGAAGAAATAGGAGAATTATTTCATGTGCACCTCGGAACGGAAAAGGGATTATCTGATCCCACCTTATTAACACGGGTTGCCCGCAAACACCTGCGCAATATATTTCTAACGCGGCGCGCTGCATTGACCGGAGTAAATTTTGCCGTTGCGGAAACAGGGGAATATGTTGTATGTACCAACGAAGGCAATGCAGATATGGGCGCTCATTTATCCGATGTTCAGATCGCATCAATGGGGCTGGAAAAAATAATTCCTCAGAAAAAACACCTCGGCGTTTTCTTACGCCTGCTTGCAAGAAGTGCTACCGGTCAGCCGATCACTATTTATTCGAGCCATTTTAAAAAGCCGCGCAAAGGCCAGGAAATGCACCTGATATTGGTAGATGCCGGAAGAACCACCCAGTTAGGCCGCACTGATTTTAAAGACGCTCTCAAATGTATCAAATGCGGCGCCTGCATGAATACCTGCCCGGTGTACAGAAAAAGCGGGGGGCTTAGTTATCACAATACTATTTCCGGACCCATTGGAGCGATACTTGCGCCTAATCTCGATATGGAAAAACATGCAGACCTTCCTTACGCGTCTACACTCTGCGGATCGTGTTCGAATGTTTGCCCCGTGAAGATCAACATTCACGAACAGTTATATAAATGGAGGCAGGTAATTGTAAAAGAAGGGTATGCAACCCATACAAAAGCGCTGGGCATGAAAGCCATGGCGTGGACATTATCTTCACCAGGCTCGTTCAATACAGCTGGTAAAGCGGGCAGGTGGGTTTTGAAAAATGTTCCCTTTATCGCCAATAATAAATTTAATCCATGGTACAGGCAGCGCGACATGCCGGATTCACCCAAAGAATCATTTACCGTTTGGTACGAAAAAAATAAAAAAGATGACCTTTCAAAATAGCAGGGAACGTATATTGGAGGCGGTATTAAAAAATCAACCTGAATTACAGGCGGTGCCCGATATCAGTATGTTCCGGGGCAGCCATGAGAATGCCGTTCAAAAATACCTGGACGTTTTTAAAAGTATTGGTGGCGCTGTATTTTTAGTCGATGGAATATCCTCTGCCAGAACCCTTATCCGCGAGCAGTTTGATATCACGAAACGCATAGTAACCACTTTGCCTTTTTTAAATGATATTGCGGAAGTAATTTCACCAGATATTGATCCGCACACCTATGAAGATGCTGAACTTGCTGTAATAAAAGCTCACTTTGCCGTAGCGGAAAATGGAGCTGCGTGGTTCACAGAAGAAGTGATGGGCCAGCGGATCATTCCTTACATCTGCCAGCATATTGCGGTGATTGTAGACGCTGAAAGTATTGTTCCGACATTACATGAAGCATATGAAAAAATAGGCACAGGCGATTATGGTTTCGGCGCCTTTATAGGAGGGCCATCTAAAACTGCGGACATTGAACAGGCTTTGGTATTGGGCGCACATGGTCCTTTAACCATGACCGTTTTTATAATTCAATAATGTAAACAATACAAATGGATATTAAGATCAGTGGAACACTTGGTAAAGATTACGGCGACGTATATACGCCGGAAGTTATTGTAGCACTATCAACACTTTCCCGGTTCAATAAAGAAATCAAGGAGGTGATGAATAGCCGTATCCAACGGCGGTCAGAACGGCAGCAAAAAAATACTCCCATCCCTTTTCTTGCTCCCGAAAGTTATATTCCCCGTACGAAGATCAGCGTCCGGGATGCAAGGGACGGCAAATTTGAAGGCGCTATTATTCCCGCAGATCTTCAACGTCAGTGGATACAGGGTACGGGACCAGCAGCAAAACCGAATGCCGCGCTGGAGAGCAGTATTAGAAATGTGGCTTATGCATTGCTTTCCGGTGCCGACGGATGGATGTTTGATGGGGAAGATGCGCTGGGACAGGTAAAAACGATGTCGCTCGATAACCAGCGCAATTTAAAATTGGCTATAAGCAGGAACCCTGTGTTTTTAGAAGTGGCGGAGATAGTAGCAGCGGAAATGAATAAATGGTCGATGGATTTTTTCGGTCACAGCATCATTACAGATTGGAAGGAACAACTCCATTTTACCACTAAATTATTTCGTGCGCGCGGACTTCATCTTGATGACAGGCATATCCGCGACAAAGAGGGAGTGGCAATGGCGGCTTCGATCGTTGACCTCACCTTATATGTGGTCAATAATTACAAGGAGCTGCAAAAGGAGGGTTCATCAATTGTATTGTACCTGCCAAAAATTCAAACTGCAGAGGAAGCCGCACTGTGGAACGAAATGCTAACCGCTCTTGAAGCACATCTTAACCTGGCTGTTGGAACGATCAAAACATACGTGCTTGTTGAACAACTGGAAGCCACCTACCAGCTAATGGAGATACGTGCAGCGCTCGGAAAACATTTTGTGGGATATAACACCGGACGCTGGGATTATATTAATAGTGTTTCTGACGCTATGGCCTGGGATAAGCAGTTTATCAATCCCGATATAGAGGTCATCACCATGACCTATGGTTACATGCGCAATTATGAAAACCGGGTAAGGTGCGCGGTAAATACTCCGGACATAAACGGCAATTTTGCGCTCTGGCAGGGAGGTATGGAACCTAATATTCCCGTTGGCTCAAAAGAGGGTGTGGCCGCAAGCATGAAAAAAGCAATCGCAGGAGCCGAACGCGAGCAACGTGAAGGTGCCAGTGGCAAGTGGGTGGCTCACTGGAAGATGGTGAATATTGTAAGGCC
>JBDTMM010000146.1:0-6200 GCA_039934275.1 Flavitalea sp.
TCCTTTAACGACAGCCTTGCCACAATTGTGAACCAATACAATGAACTTAATGGCAACTTCAGTATTAGGAATCCCACGCGTGTAGTTATCAATGTGGACCGCTACGTTTCCGGAAATTTTTATTTGAATGGAGAATTATCGGTGAATTTGTCTGGCTCCGGAAAAAACAAACCCGTAATCAGCGAAACAAATCTTATCGCCATCACTCCCCGCTGGGAAACGAGAAAACTTGGCTTTTACCTCCCTGTTCAGGTCATTCGGGAAGGAGCCTTATGGATAGGTGGAGCGTTGAAAGCCGGGCCGTTACTGTTGGGAACTCATAATTTACTTAATGCCTTTTCCAAGAAGAAGAATCTTGGCGGTGGGGCATACCTTGCCATCATTTTGAGGCCCTCTAACTTTATAAAAGACGCCAGGAACAGGCAGTATGAATGCCCCACTTACTAACTTTCGACCCTCATATGTTCGGCTGATTATACGAATATTTCAAAAGTTCGCGCTTATATACGAACAATGCAAAAATTCGTATATTTAGACAAACTATTCGCATGATGCACGCTGTTATAACGGGCGACATTGTCAATTCCACCAAACTTGGAGAGCAGAACGAAAAGAAATTAGTTCACGAACTTCATCAGATCCTTGCGCTTTATAAATTTGAATTCTATCGGGGCGACAGCTTCCAGGTGTTCATAGAAGAATCGCAGGAGGCGCTGCTGGTGGCGCTCAGGTGCAGGACTGCCGCAATAGGGTTAACACCCGATGAAAACCCTGCGGTTTCTGATGTTCGCATCAGTATCGGTATAGGAAAGGTAGAGGGCCAGGTAGATATACTTGGATCAGCAAAAGGCGAGGCGTTTTTATTGTCGGGGCGTTCGCTGGACGAACTTGAAAAAACGGAAGGCAGGCTGATAGTTACAATCGAAAACAAATTGGCAAACCAGGCCTTTAAAATTATGACCAGTTACATTAATTCGATGTACAATCAAATGACACCAAAACAGGCCGAAGTGATCATCGAATTATTAAAAGGAGAAACGCAGCAGCAGGTAGCCGACAAATTAAATAAATCAAAAAGCACCATCAGCCAGCACGTTACTGCCGGGAGATGGGATGAAATAGATGAAGTGATAAAGGATTATAAAAATATTATTGAACTAATTTCAGGATAATGATCATAGAACAATTATGGCTGCTGAAACTTTTACTGGCGCATCTGCTTACAGACTTTATCCTGCAACCCAAAAGCTGGGTGGTGAACCGCACCAGGAAACATTTTCTTTCTCCCAAATTATATGTACATGGTTTGTTGACGGGCGCTGTGGCGCTTGCATTTATCGGTTTGCAATACTGGATGGTGGTGGCCATTATCACTGTGCTGCACATCATCATCGACGGATGGAAATCGTACCAGCCCCCCACCCTTTTCTATTTTATAACCGACCAGGTGCTTCATATGCTGGTGATCGCGACGTGCTGGTACTTTACATTTATTCAATGGAGCAACGTTACTACTGCCATTCACCTGGTGAAAAGCAACAACAATTTATGGGCATTGGTAACAGCAGTAATATTCCTTACCGCACCGGCCGGAATATTAATAGGACAGATGACAATGCGCTGGAGAGAAAAGATTGTTGGCGCCGAAAGCCTCGCCAACGCGGGCAAATGGATCGGTATCATTGAAAGGCTCATCGTTTTTATCCTCGTAATGCTCGGGCAATATGCCGCGATCAGTTTATTGATCGCTGCAAAGGGAATTATTCGCTTTAATGAAAAGGACAGGCCCGAAGTAAAAACCGAATACCTCGTAATAGGCACGTTGCTGAGTATAGGATTGGCAATGATCACCGGGATAATTCTCCGTCACCTTCTGGTGTAAATATTTTCAGGATTAATAAATTGATACTGCAACCCTTTCTTACAATACTCCGTAATAAAGGTACCACGTGTTTTCGCATAGTGGATTTTTTGGAATTATAAGACACCAAATTTCTTCAAAAACGTACTAAAACATTTTGTATGAAAAAGCTGTTTACGCTTAAAGGCTACTTGCCTGCCCTGTACTCCTGCCTATTATTTTTTGTTATTATTCTTTCATTCGGAGCCTGTAAAAAATTAACCCAGGAAATTGTGCTCAAACATTTCGACCAGGTGAACCTGGTTGATAACAACGGTGAATATATGCCGCAGCACGTGGATGCAACATTGATCAATGCATGGGGAATTGCATTTAATCCCGCAGGTGTTCCCTGGGTAAATTCACAAGGTGGTGGCGTTAGTGAAGTGTACGACAAAGACGGCAACACACTCAGGCCTGGAGTATGGATCCCCGGGCCTACACCAAAAGTGGCGGGAAACCCAACAGGGATTGTATTTAACGCATCCAATGACTTTTTATTAAGTGATGGAAAGGCGGCAAAATTTATTTTTGTGGGTGTTGATGGGGTATTGTCTGCATGGAACCCAGGCGCAGGCAACGCAGCGGAGCTGATAAAAAATAATTCCGCAACCGCTGTTTACACCGGGCTTGCCATTGGTAAGATACTCGGTGGCAATTATATATTTGCCGCAGATTTCAGGGGAGGAAAAATAACTACCTGGGATAAAAACTGGAACAAGGTGTCGCTGGCCTTTAAAGATCCAACCCTTCCTGTAGGATATTCACCATTTAATATTCAGGCTGTTGGCAACTGGTTGTACGTAGCTTATGCAAAAGTGGGCGCTGATGGGGATGAAGTGGTGGGCGCAGGCAATGGTTATGTTTCCATATTTAAAACAGACGGAACATTTGTAAAGAGATTTGCCTCTAAGGGAGGGCTAAATGCTCCCTGGGGAATTGCGCACGCCCCTGCTGCATTTTTCAAGGATAGTGATGATGACATGTTTAGCAAATTAACCGATGGTATAAAGGACATGGTACTGATCGGGAATTTTGGTGATGGACAGATCAATGTATATTCAGAAGCAGGCGACTGGATTGGTGTATTAAAGAGCCGTGGTAAACCAATTGTGATTGATAGATTATGGGCGATAAGTTTTCCTCCCGCTGCATCACCCATAGATCCTAACAGGCTGTATTTTGCCGCAGGCCCGGATGATGAAAAGGATGGGTTGTTCGGTTATATTATTAAAGAATAATTAGAAATATTCTTTTAGCGTACTCTGCGAAAACTCATTGCCCTTTGCGTTACTTCCTAATTATTAATGAGTATCGCAAAGGGCACTGAGTTTTTGCAGAGTACTATTTATTTTTTTAGTAAGAATATCTGAAGAAATTTTTCTTCACTATTTTTTACATATCGGTTGTAGGCGAGCATAAGTCCATCGTTCGACTATATCACTCCGCCAACCGGTTCTTCTTCTTTATTAAACTTTTCCGTTAACCTTGGTGTGGTAAATCTCTTTTGTTTCATTCGTGGTGGAATTTACCATTTCCACAGAACCAGTTTTGCTGATGCATCCATCATCGTTTCGCGTATCATACACGATCCACTGGTCGTCGGGAGAAAAAACCTGCAGATTATTGATTGTGTGGCCCTTTGGCCCTTTAGTAAGTTGAATTTGCTGGTATGCCGTTTTTTTATCCTGAACCCTGTTTGAGCAGGCAAAACATTACCGCCGGGAAGATGAACAACCAGTAACGCGTCATAAAGTTTACCTTAGCCATGATTTATCAATATATGTAATTTATGTTAACGAATATTTTTGGCCAATACAATAAAAGTCTACTACTTTTGTAGGCATCGATATGCGAACGAAGAATTGCAACAATAGTATAATGATAACGCCTTCTCCAATGGGTGGTTGTTGTTGCATGTAACCTATCCCCGTTTTTTTGTGCTGTATTTCTAAATAATAAATCATCATCAATTTTAAATCTTCTTTATGAGCAGTCATCGTTTTGAAACCCTCCAGTTGCACGCTGGTCAGCAGGTTGACCCTACTACAAAATCGCGTGCGGTTCCCATTTATCAAACTACCTCCTATGCCTTCGACAATGCCGAGCATGCCGCCAATCTGTTTGGGCTTAGGGCGTTCGGAAATATTTACACAAGGATCATGAACCCAACCACCGACGTATTTGAGCAACGCATGGCAGCGCTCGAAGGGGGTGTTGCTGCATTGGCAACAAGTTCTGGGCAGGCGGCGCAATTTATTGCGTTGAATAATATACTGCAGGCCGGTGATAATTTTGTTACCACTACTTATTTATACGGTGGAACGTATAATCAATTCAGGGTTGCCTTCAAACGCCTGGGGGTTGAAGCGAGATTTGCAGATGGTGACAATGTAGAAAGTTTTGTAAAACACATCGACAAAAACACCAAAGCGATATACCTCGAAACAATTGGTAATCCAAGACTGAATATTCCTGATTTTGAAAAGTTCGCCGAACTTGCAAAAGAATACGATCTGCCATTAGTAGTTGATAATACTTTTGGCACTGGCGGTTATTTATTCCGCCCTATTGAACACGGTGCGAATATCGTTGTTGAATCAGCAACAAAATGGATCGGCGGACACGGTACTACTATTGGTGGAGTGATTATTGATGCGGGAAATTACAATTGGAACAATGGAAAGTTCCCGCAATTCACTGAACCCTCTGAAGGATATCATGGATTGAAATTCTGGGATATATTCGGCGAAGGAAATCCGCTTGGACTTCCAAACATTGCTTTTATTATCCGTGCACGCGTTGAAGGACTTCGCGATTTTGGATCATCACAGGCACCTTTCAATTCCTTTTTATTATTACAGGGCCTTGAAACTTTATCGTTAAGGGTGGAACGCCATGTACAAAATGCACTTGCATTGGCTGAGTGGCTCGAAAAACATCCGGATGTTGACTATGTGGAATATCCCGGATTAAAATCCAGTCCGTACCATTCGCTTGCAAAAAAATACCTGAAGAATGGTTTTGGTGGCATATTGAATTTCGGAATAAAAGGCAGCAAAGAAAATGCATCCAAGTTTATCGATTCATTGAAACTGGCGAGTCATCTTGCAAATGTTGGTGATGCAAAAACGCTCGCGATCCATCCGGCCTCTACCACACACGAACACTTAAGCGAATCAGACCAGAAAGGCGCAGGTGTACAACCAAATGGTGTGCGCATCAGCGTAGGCATCGAACATATTGAAGACATTAAAGCAGATTTCGACCAGGCCTTCGAAAAAGTATTTTCAAAACAACTGGTAGGATAAAATGCCCGAAATATTTCATTATAATAATCCCTTCACTCTCGAGTCCGGGGTGATGCTACCCAAATTGCATCTCGCCTATACCACCCATGGAACGCTAAACGATAAAAAAGACAACGTGGTGTGGGTGTTTCATGCACTTACAGCCAACAGCGATCCTGCAGAATGGTGGCCCGGCCTGGTGGGTGAAGGGAAAATATTTTCTCCTTCAAAGTATTTTATTGTTTGCGTAAACATGCCTGGCAGTTGTTATGGCAGTATTGGCCCTTTTCACATCAACCCATTAACGGATCAGCCCTATTATCATAATTTTCCGATGTTCACCCCGCGTGACATGATCCGCTCGTATAAACATCTGAAAGATTTCTTAGGAATAGATAAAATACTGATCGGTATCGGTGGTTCAATGGGTGGGCAGCAATTACTCGAATGGGCAATTGAAGAACCCGAAGTATTTGAATTTATATTTCCTATTGCTACAAACGCAAGGCATTCACCCTGGGGAATTGCATTCAACGCTTCGCAAAGAATTGCGATCGAAAATGACGTTACCTGGAAAGAAAAAAACGCAGCAGCAGGTTTGAACGGGATGAAAACAGCACGCAGTATTGCATTGCTCTCCTATCGTTCTTATGAAACTTACGCCATTGGACAGGCGGAGAAGGACAATGAAAAAACCAATGACTTTAATAGTGAATCGTATCAACGTTACCAGGGCGACAAGTTGTCCTGGAGGTTTAATGCGTTTAGCTATTACACGCTGAGCAAATCCATGGATTCGCATAATGTGGGCCGTGGGAGAAATTCTATAAGGGAAGCGTTGAGCCGCATCACTGCAAAAACGTTATGCATCGGCATCAGAACCGATATTCTTTTTCCGTTGGAAGAACAACAATTTTTGTCGTCTTCTATTTCAGATGCTGGTTTCAGGGCCATTGAATCCATTTTCGGGCACGATGGTTTTTTGCTTGAATTTGAACTGATTGAGAAAC
>JBDTMM010000147.1:0-6177 GCA_039934275.1 Flavitalea sp.
CACGATCACACTTACCGATCTCAGGGAACTGGATGAAGAAGGTAAAGCGTACACCAAAGTTTTTTTCAGCGAAGGCGGTATCGTAGAGTTCGTTGAAATGCTCGATAAAAATGCAGGAAGAACACCTTTGCTGCAGAAAGTAATTTATGTAGAAGGAAAAGACGAAGCCTCCAACGTGATTGTGGAAGTGGCACTTTGCTATAACGATAGCTACAGCGAGCACATTTATTCTTACGTGAATAATATCAACACAATCGAGGGCGGCACGCATGTTTCCGGCTTCAGAAGAGCGCTGACGCGCGTTTTTAAAAGCTACGGCGACAAGCAGGGGCTTTTTGAAAGGGCAAAAGTAGAAATTGAGGGAGATGATTTTCGGGAAGGGATCAGCAGTATCATTTCGGTAAAAGTTCCCGAACCGCAATTTGAAGGTCAGACCAAAACCAAGCTTGGTAATAGTGAAGTGATGGGTGTGGTGGATAGCACGGTATCAAGAGCTCTTGAAGCATACCTTGAAGAAAATCCTCGCGATGCAAAAAACATTATTCAGAAAGTTATACTCGCCGCACAAGCAAGAGCGGCTGCAAAAAAGGCTCGCGAACTGGTACACCGCAAAAGTGTACTGAGTGGCGGTGGACTTCCCGGAAAACTTGCCGATTGCTCCGAACGCGACCCGGAACGTTGTGAATTGTATCTGGTGGAAGGAGACTCTGCAGGAGGAACAGCAAAACAGGGACGCGACAGAAGTTTCCAGGCCATTCTTCCATTAAGGGGTAAGATTCTGAACGTAGAGAAGGCGATGGAACATAAAATTTATGAGAACGAGGAAATAAGAAACATGTACACTGCTCTTGGTGTTACAGTTGGTACACCAGAAGATCCCAAAGCGCTTAACCTAAACAAACTTCGGTATCACAAACTGATTATTATGACCGATGCCGACGTGGATGGCAGTCATATCGCAACACTCATACTGACCTTCGTATATAGATACATGAAGGAACTGGTGGAGCAGGGGTACGTTTACATCGCGCAGCCACCACTTTACCTCGTTAAAAAGGGAAAAGAGATGGCTTACGCATGGACAGAAGAACAGAGAAAAGCGCTTACTGAAAGGCTTGGAAATGGTAAAGAAGATTCGGTTAACATCCAGAGATACAAAGGTCTAGGAGAAATGAATAGTGAGCAATTATGGGAAACAACGATGAATCCTGCTACCAGGACACTTAAGGCGGTTGCCATTGAAAGTGCCGCAGAAGCGGACCGAGTTTTCAGCATGCTGATGGGCGATGAAGTTGCGCCAAGGCGGGAGTTTATTGAGTCGCATGCGAAGTATGCGAAGCTGGATATATAAAGACTATTCATATAAAATTTTAAATATTCTCTGGTCAATATTCAATAATTCCTATCTTTAAAACAAGTCCCGGCAAAAAGGCCGTGTCTGTTCATCACAATAATAAAAAATTCATTATGCCGGAAGTTACGCTCACTGCTTATAACGTAAAAACCAAAGAAAAGAATGTTCCCATGAAGGATGCAGTGATCACCAAAACGGCAAAGGGTGCTTACATGGCTCAGGGAAATGATGGTAAAGGAAATAAACTGACTACTCTTTTGGGAGAACAGAAAGCCCTCGATGCTATCAAAGCAGGTATTGCTAAGCAGGGCTGGTAAATTTCCTTACTTTAAAGGATAGGTCGATCGGTTTCTCAATGTGGTTTTCTTTCGGCTGTGCTATTCTTTAGTAAGAGAATTCTGGTCAGTCAAATAACTCCTATATTCGGATGGCTACGAGTTTGGAAACCTGGAATTACGGCTTTAAAACGCTTTGAACTGTACAACCGTTTTGATCGGTTGGTATATTCATCCAATGCCTGAGACGGAAAAATAAATGGAAATTCGCAACCATCCGGAATGTATGTGTGGCTGATAAATAATTTGATTGCAATAGATACTTCAAATAAAAAAGGGATTATAAGTCTTATCAGGCAATTACGAAATCATTTCTTTTCCAAAATATTTTATTAACGGATCAGGGATTTTAATTCCGTCGGGAGTTTGATTATTTTCCAACAATGCAGCAACAATTCTTGGTAATGCAAGAGAGCTGCCATTAAGAGAATGTACCAGTTGTGATTTTCCTGATGCATTCTTATAACGGATCTTCATCCGGTTGGTTTGAAAACTTTCAAAATTTGAAACAGAACTTACTTCCAGCCATTTTTCCTGTGCGCCACTGTACACTTCAAAATCGAAAGTAAGCGCTGATGCAAAACTCATGTCGCCACCGCATAATTTTAAAATGCGGTATGGAAGTCCGAGAGACTGAATTAATTTTTCAACATGAACCACCATGGTTTCAAGCGTTTCATAACTTTTTTCAGAATCGGTTAATTGCACAATCTCAACTTTATCGAATTGATGAAGGCGGTTCAGTCCACGAACGTCTTTCCCATAACTTCCCGCTTCTCTTCTGAAGCAGGGCGTATAGGCAGTCATTTTTATAGGCAGATCGCTTTCTTTCACTATTTCATTTCTGTAAATATTGGTTACAGGAACTTCTGCTGTCGGAATCAAATAAAAATTATCAACCGCTGTATGATACATCTGACCCTCCTTATCTGGAAGTTGGCCGGTGCCATAAGCAGAGTCTTCGTTTACCATAAAGGGTGGTATGTATTCAAAATATCCCGCTGAAATATTGTAATCAAGAAAATATTGAATAAGGCTTCGCTGAAATTTTGCACCTTGCCCGGTATAAAAAGGAAATCCGCTTCCGGTGACTTTGTTTCCCAATTCAAAATCAATGAGTTTATATTTTTTCGCAAGCTCCCAGTGCGGCAATCCTTTGCCGGTAAAGGTTGGTTTGCTGCCGCCTTCCCGGATATTTATATTTTCTTCGGGCGATTTTCCCGGAGGAACCTTGTCAGAAGGAATATTAGGAAGTTTTACCAGCGCATCATCGATCTGTTTTTCTAATAAGTTCAGTTGTTCGTTGAGCGGTTTTATAGAATTATTTAACGCTTCTACTTCCTGTTTCCGGATATTGGCCTGTTCTTTTTCTCCCTTGGCCATTAATTGCCCGATCTCTTTTGAAATGGCGTTCGCGCGTGATTGTGTATTTTCTGCTTCGTGCTGGAGTGATTTCCTTTGATCATCCAGTTGTATGATGTGATCCAGTATAGTTATTTCTTTAAAATTTTTAATGGCAAGCCGTTCTTTAACCAGATCAGGGTGCTGCCTTATAAAATTCAACTGTAACATTCCTCTTAATTTATTAGGCCGCAAAGATAATGAAGGGTGCGATCTTGTAGCTGGCACACGCATATCTTTGCAGAATGCATATAAGGGACGATATCCAGGCGCGATGGTGGAACCTGGAGGGTAAAATGCTCGAAAGGTTCGGGAAAAAGCCCGACCTCGAAGCTATTTTATTTTTAATAGGCATCCAGGAGTATGGGCATGTCAGAGATAAATTCACTAAGGAACAAAAGCAAGACCTGATGCACGTAGCCATCTGCTCGTTATTTATGCAGAGCGGATATTATGATATTGACGGATATGATGAAGATGGGTGGCCTCATTTCCGACAGCTGCAAGCCCTGCCGGTGATGGATATGATTGAACAGGAATCGTTTATCAAGGATCATGTTCTGTTGTATTTTGACTCTCATGAATTTTAGAATAAAATATCTTTTCTCAGAACAAGAAGGTGCAACATATTTTGTATCCTTGCAATACAAAAAGCCTCCACATGAATTTCCCTGAAACATTGCGATACACAAAAGAACACGAATGGATAAAACTTGATGGTGATACTGCCACTATTGGCATTACGGAATTTGCGCAGGGCGAGCTTGGCGACATTGTATATGTAGAAATAGAAACCATGGGTAAAACACTGGAGGCAGAGTCGGTTTTTGGAACTGTAGAAGCGGTTAAAACCGTATCAGACCTTTTTCTCCCTTTAACCGGAACAATTACGGAGGTAAATTCCGCTCTTGCGGGCAATCCCGAATTAGTAAATACGGATCCATACGGCGAAGGATGGATGATAAAAATGAAGGTGAAAAATATTTCTGATTTCGACTCCCTGATGGATGCCAAGGCATACGCCAGTGTTGCCGGCTCATAAATCCACACCACTTTTCAATGCGTATCTAATGGGGAAAATTACCCTTATATTTTTCATATATTGAGACACATTGGGTAAATTTTTGGGAACAAATACCACTTATACTGAACAGGAATTGGTGTCTTTGCTTAAAACCAGAGATAGCCAGGCTTTTAGTTATCTGTATGATAATTATTCTGGATCGTTATACACTATAATTTCCCAGATAGTTATTGATATAGAATTAGCGAATGATGTGTTGCAGGAAGTGTTTATCAATATCTGGCGTAAAATTGAGAGTTATGATTCGGGGAAAGGAAGACTATTTACCTGGATGCTTAACATCGCGAGAAACGCTTCGATCGATACCCTGCGGTCGAAAAGTTATCAGAATAGCCAGAAGAACCAGTCACTTCCTGAAAATGAGGATTTTAGTATTGCCGGTCATTTTTCAAATATCAATGTTGACAATATCGGTTTTAAAAAGGTGCTTGAGAAATTAAAAAAGGAACACCGGGTATTAATTGAGCTCGCATATTTTAAAGGATATACGCACGAAGAGATTTCTGAAATAGAAAACATCCCTTTGGGAACGGTAAAAACAAGAATCAGGAATGCATTATTGCAATTAAGAGATTATTTGAAGTGAACGTACAGGAATACATATCGAGTGGGATAGTTGAAAGCTATGTTCTTGGATTGGCCGATGCAGTCGAAAGAAGCGAGTTTGATCGTATGTGCCTTACGTATCCAGAAGTGCTGAATGCGAGGATTGAATTTGAAAATTCGCTGGAGCAGTTTGCAACTATGAACCAGGTTATACCGCCCACTGCTCTTAAAAGCAGAATATTTGCAGAGATTGACCCTGATGGGAATGGTGAAAATCCCATGCCGGTACTTTCCTCAGTACCTTCCGATGCATACGAAGTCAAGGGCAGCGCAAAAATCAGGAGCATAGGCTGGCAGCGATATATTGCAGCAGCGGCTGTTGTTTTGTTACTCATAAGCACCACGCTTAATTTTTATTTTTTTAATAAATACCGGGAATATGATAAGCGATACGAAGCATTGGTAATGAGCAACAGCGAACTCGCAACCCATAATCAGGTAATTCAGACCAAATTACTGGCTTATGAAAATGCCGTTGATAAAATGAAGGATCCTAATATGGCGGTGGTTAAAATGCCCTCTATTCCAAGCGGCCCTGATCCTCGGAATGCAACTACCGTATATTGGGATAAGGTTTCAAAAGATGTTTATCTGTCTGTAAACAAATTGCCCGAGCCGGGTGCCGGTCACCAATTCCAACTTTGGGCAATGGTCGATGGTAAACCCGTTGATGCAGGTGTATTTGACCTTTCTGAAGGGAACGCCTTGGTGAAGATGAAAAATATTCCACATGCACAGGCCTTCGCAATAACGCTCGAAAAAACAGGCGGAAGTCCCACGCCTACTATGGAGAACTTGTATGTCCTGGGTAAAGTGTAGGACTCGCTCCCAAGAATCACATTTTTGATTTATCTTCCGCTCTGTTATGTTGGTATTGATTCGCAGGATTCTTTCATATAAGTTTTTTCCTGTCTGCTGGACCTTATTGATCATTTTTCTTTTATGCCTTCCGGGATCACTGGTACCGGGCACTGGAATATTCAGTTTACCCAACCTCGATAAGTTTGTACACATCTTTCTTTTTGGAATGAACGTATTGTTTTGGGGTTGGCACTATGGTGCGAGCACTCCTTCTTCCAATAAACTAAAGAAAATCTTCCTGGTATCGATCGTCTCTACCATTATTTTGGGTATTACGCTGGAGTATGTTCAACTGTATTTTATTCCCAACCGTTCATTTGATACAGGCGATATTTTAGCCGACATTACCGGATCTGTTATTGCAGGATGCTGGTTGCTGATAAGGAACTAAAGTTTTTTACAAAATTTAGCTATCCGTGCAGCGTTTGTGAAAGTGTAGTGGTCTCAATTTAGGCTTCATAAAGTGAATATCTCAGCGTAGCATAAAAGAATAGCCCCTGTGGAAACAGGGGCCGTAACCAAAACTAACTGCTTAT
>JBDTMM010000148.1:0-6136 GCA_039934275.1 Flavitalea sp.
TCAGTGCAAATAAATTATCGCCTCCTGTAAAAAGGATGCGTTTATCTTTTCCTTCTTCCCAATAGGTTACTCCCCTGAAGGAACCGCCTCCTGGCCCGCCGTAATAAGGATCAAAGCCCCAGATCTTCTTTCCGGTAGTTGCATTAATAGCGTAGATCCTGTGCCTTGCGGATGCAGTGTACATTACATCATCAATAACAATCGGATTACACTGGCTGCCATTAAGACGCGACCCTTCCGCTGCATCGTCAGGAAGAAATGACCATGCTACTATCAGATTCTTTACGTTGTTTTTATTTATCTCCTTTAATGCAGAGTAGCTGCTGCTTAAAGCATCGGCCTTATATGTGCCCCATGAACGATCCTTGTGTTTGCAAGAACCAAACAGGAAACAAGTAAACAACAAAACTAAACCGCAGTTAGGCCTAAAAAACTGGGAACCTATAAAAATTATTGTCATAATAATGGTACTTACTTTAGCTCTTCTAAAAAATGATTTTACCAAATCACATACCTATTCAATCCTCTTAGGGTTTCATGCCGTTTGTTTAATATCTCCCGGAAGTTTCTCCGTTTTCATTTAATATTCCAGGTAGATGATTGTTCGGAGGCTTCGCCCTGCAAATACCTTTTTGCAACCGGGTCTATTTCTTTTGCGGTTAATTTTTTTTCTCCCCAATAATATTGACACATGCCGAGAGAAGTTGTTCGCAAAAAACTATTAAAACGTGATCTCGATCATCAGTTTCTCAATGCTTTCTCTACCTCTTTTAAAATTATTCCGGTGTATACACTGCCCCTCTGTTGATCACAACGTCAATATCTTTAAAATTATCCAGTTTTTCAAGTGGGTTGCTGTTTAGTAACACCATATTGGCGGCCTTTCCCTGTTTTATACTGCCGAAATCATGTTCCTTACCAATGGATCGGGCACCGTTGATTGTGGATGCAACCATTATTTGCCACAGGCTCAAACCCGCACCCTGCATGGCTTTCAGCTCGTTGAAATAAGAACCCGCGTGTTGTGTGCCAATGTTTCCGGCGTCTGTTCCCGATGCAATGGTGACGCCTGCGTCAATAAGTTTTTTCAGGTTGACTGCTGAAATGGAGTCTGTTGTTTTTTGTCTTTTGAAATAACTGCCGCGATTTATAATATTGATCAGCCGGTCTCCGGTTATCGTATCGGGTTGGGGATAATTTTTAATAGTGGCTACCTGTTCAGGATTGCTATGTTTTATTTCATCATCCGTAAACCGATAATTACCCGAAAATACTTTTCCATAATTATGCGATACAATTAATGTTGGACAAAGTACCGTGTGTTTATTTTTTAATAGCTGCACGAATGCGTCTGTGATAAGCTCATTGTCTACGTTGTGTACGAGATAGTCTGCGCCGGCAATAACGGCCAGTTGCGCGGTAATCCGTTCTGTTGCGTGAACAGCTACACGCAGATGATTTTTATGTGCCTCATCAATTGCCGCCTCTACGAATTTTAAATTGGTTCGTGCGCCTCTTTCAATATTACTATCGAGAACGATAAACCAGATCTTTATAAAATCTGGTTTGTATTTTAACTGATCGCGAACGCTCTGGCGGGTATCTTCTTCCGACGTCATTTTTATAAATGGAGCATCTGATCCCAGGCCTTCATATTCTTCGGGAACGTAGGAGGTGAGAAGCGGGCCGGTCATGTAAATGAGCGGGCTGTTTGGTTTGTTCAGAAACGTGTCGCGCTGCTGAAGGAAATTAAACGACGCGCCAACGTCTATTACAGAGGTGATGCCTGCTTTGAGATACAGGGTTAGAAAGTCCTTCATGTGATCGTGAACCCATTTTATTTCATCATTGTAGGGTTTATATTTTCTCAGGTCGATGGCATCGGGACGAGTGAAAAGGCCTCCACTTTGGAAGAAGTGTACATGGGCATCGGTGTAGCCGGGAATTAAGAATTTTCCTTTGCCATCTATTACCTCTGTCCCCGGGGGCATTTTATACATATGACCCTTACCCACATAAAGTATTTTTCCATTAACCGAAGCAATGTCCTGGTCCCGTATTATTTTTTTCCCTTCTACATCTATGAGATTGACATTTTTAATGAGGGTTTGCGCCTTTAGCGTTGCGGTAAGTGACAGCAGATATAGAAGATATATTTTATGCATAGAAGCGGGTTTTAGTAATGTTGGATGGTTTTTCATGCAATAGGTTAACTCAAAGGAATTGCAAAGGCACAAAAATTAATTTAATATGTTACACGCTCAATTAAAAATCAATTCCTTTGCGCCTTTGCGTGTAACCGATTACCATCACTTCAAAAAAAAATTAATCAACAGCGCCCCCGTAATAATCAGCAACCCAAAAAACTCCCTCGTCCTTTCTATATATGGCTACGTAGTCTGCATCGACTGTGCAATATGCTGCGCATTGTGTTTAGTGATCCAATCCAGCACACCATCTTTCACAAAAAACAACACTACCGCATACGCCAAATAAAAACTTATAGTAATAATAGAAATCGTAGGAAAATAATATTTAAATGCCGCCAACCCACACAATATAGCCGCAACCAAATATATCGGCACCCATAAACACGAATCACTATCATTCAGGTTGAACCACGCAATCACCAAAAACGCCAGCAAAAAGATTACATTAAGAACCGTTAATGCGATGCTCATAAAGTTAAACATTATAAAACCGGTAACCGGCCAACGAAAGTTATTATAAATTTATTTGTATTACATCGCATACTATTTGTAGAAGCTATATGGCACGTTGCACTCCACCCGCAGCGACATTGAACACGTTATGGCCATCCACAACGAAGATCCGTTTACTGCACACCTCGAAATAGAAACCTTCACGTGGGAAGTGCTGCCCGATGAAATGCGTTTGCCTATTGGTGATTCCGTCATCAGGGAAGCGGACGGGCGCGAGATGCCCGATTGTTATTCGTACCCGGCGTCATTAAGAGATGAATTGCAAACCACACTCGGACAATTTCCTCTTTTTAAATACTGGGGCCGATAGCGCTTCCTCACAATGGATTGAATATACATTCGTGTACACGGATAAAAAATACGATACTACTTTAACGCTCATCTATCTTCCCCATCTTGATTATTCTCAGCAGAAATTCGGTCCGGATATTTCTAAAATAGGAGCGCACCTCGAAAAAGAGGACAAAATAGATGAAGGACTTATCTATTATTATTCTAAAACTGGTGCAAAAATTATCCTGCTTTCGGAATATGGAATAGGCCCGGTCTTGAATTATTGGATTCTGGTGCCTCAAAAGCATTTGCGATTGCCGATCACCAGATTGCACACACTTATATAAATGACGACTCCGTCACTAAACCGGTAAAAAATATTCTTTCAACAATACCAGGTATTTCGGCTGTCCTTGACCGTGAACAACAGAAACAATATCAATAGACATCAACGCTCTGGTGATTTTGTGTTGATAGCCGATGCAGACTGTTGTTCACGTATTATTTCTGGAAGTATGATGCGGTAGCTCCTGATTATGCAAGAATGGCGGACATACATAAAAACCCGGCTACGATCTTGTTGAATTATTCATAACTTCAAAAGTAAGAGCCGCTTACAAATTATTAAGAAAGAAAAGCGGGCTGAGGTATGTGATGGAGGCATCACTATTTGTGGTTCGCACAGCAGTACGAGTGTTCCGGAAAAATATTATCCTGTACTGATCACTAACAGTTCCTCTAATAGAAACAGGGTTTATTGCTACCGGCATTTACCACGTCATCTGGGATCATCTCAACGCTTAATTAGAAATTCTGGTGCTTTTACAGTATCTTCGCGGCTCTTAATGTTATTCCTCTCTTCAGTTTGTGTTGAAAAGCTCCACCAATTGCCGCGAAGGCTTAATGTAAGGCAGGTAAAGTATCATCTTTGATTGATCCCTTACCAATTTTTTTTACTTAAATAACTTATACGTGTCATTTAACAATTTACAGCTCATTGAGCCTGTACTCAAGGCATTGAGCCATGAAGGGTACACCAATCCAACACCAATTCAGGAAAAATCCATTCCAGCAATTCTAGAAGGCAATGACCTGCTGGCTTGCGCACAAACCGGAACCGGTAAAACCGCAGCATTCACCATTCCAATGATTCAGCTGATGCACCTGCAACAACAGAATGCAAGGAACCGCCAAAGAAACATCACTGCACTGATACTTACTCCAACCCGCGAATTAGCAATACAGATCGGCGAAAGTATTTCAGCATATGGACGATATCTGAATTTAAAGCACCACGTTATTTTCGGTGGCGTTCCGCAATTCAGCCAGGTCAGGGCAATTCAACAGGGACTTGATATTCTCGTTGCCACTCCCGGCCGTTTACTGGACCTGTTACAACAAGGCCATGTGAATTTAATGCAGGTGCAATTCTTTGTGCTTGATGAAGCAGACAGAATGCTCGACAGTGGTTTCATACATGATGTAAAACGAATCATCGCCAAACTTCCCGCCAAAAAGCAAACCCTTTTGTTTTCAGCAACCATGCCGGATGAAATAAAGAAGCTCGCAAACGTTCTTCTTCACAACCCGGTTAAGGTAGAAGTAACGCCTGTATCCTCAACGGTGGAAATTATCGAGCAATCGGTTTACTTCGTTGATAAAGAAAATAAGCAGTCATTATTAATAGATATTCTCCAGGATAAATCTATTCAAACCGTACTGGTTTTTACACAAATGAAACACAGTGCAGATAAACTCGCCAAAAATCTTCATAGATACGGAATAAACACCCAGGCCATCCACGGCAATAAATCACAAAGGCAGAGACAGGAAGCCCTTGCTAATTTCAAAAGTAGGAAAACCCGCGTACTCGTAGCCACTGATATTGCCGCGCGTGGAATTGATATCGATGACCTTACCCACGTTGTGAACTATGAACTTCCAAACGTTCCCGAAACTTATGTACACCGAATTGGACGTACAGGAAGGGCAGGAGCAAATGGTGTTGCATTATCGTTCTGCGACAGAGGAGAAAAAGCATTTCTTTCGGATATTCAGAAACTGATAAGGAAGCCCATAGATGTGGTTACCGGTCATGCATACGATAAAAGACCTACCACTCACAGCCGCGTGTTAGTGAGACCAACTATGTAAAATAGTATGGAGCGCCATCCGCATATACATTTGTTCGACACAAGTAAAAAGTGGGAATACCTGATCATAGGAACATTTCCACCCAATACTTCCCTCCGACATCCGGATAAATTATATATAGATTATTTCTACGGAAACGCTGGTACACTTTGGAAAATCATCCATGATATTTACCACGACAGGGGTTACGATTTCTTCAAAGGAACGAGATCAGAGAATCGTGAGGAAATCATCAGGTGGCAAAACGATTACTGCGTAGGCCTAAGTGACACCATATTATCATGCGAACGGAAAGTGCCGAAGTCTACAAACGATTCGGATATTATCATTGATAAATACAATTCTGACTTAAGAGATTATATTCTCGAGAATAAAACACGGCTGCAGAAAATAATATTTACAAGCAGCTACGGAAAAAACTCAGCCTATGAGAATTTTAAAGTGATTATGGGAGAAAACATCTCTGGCATTTCTTCTAAATTAGTTATAGGACTTCCTTCTCCATCGGGCAGCGCTAACATTACATTCTTTAATACAAATACAGAAGAGACCCTTGGCCTTACCCGGGACTTTTTCAATTTTGTAAATAACCAGTACCCGGAAACACTTATTGCTTTTGAAAAAAGATGGGAGCAGAAGAAACAAAAAAATAAACTTCCACCGGGTAAAAGGGAAGCGGCAATTGTGGATGCCACACCAAAAGGACTCGTCACCAAATTCAAACTTTGGAAATACACCACTGCACTCCCGCAAAAAAAGTGTAAGTAATTTCAATTCACAATCATTTTATCAAGGAACAGCCTTCCCGATTATGGCTTCATGCCGAACCAAAACGGAACGCTATGAATAGTGATTACGTGGACATTTAAAGCCTGAATTATCACTAAATAATATAAGGCCTGGCTTATCAGCACAAATTTTGCACTATTTGTTTTTAAAGAACTATATTTTATACTTATTTTGATCTCTTCTCTCTTTTTTGCTTC
>JBDTMM010000149.1:0-6135 GCA_039934275.1 Flavitalea sp.
GTGCTTCATTCAATGTAAGCGGTGGCAGTATGGTCGGCAATCGTTTTGCAAGCATTGTTTTTCCGGAGCCCGGCGGACCAATAAGAATGGCGTTGTGCCCTCCGGCTGCAGAAATTTCCAGCGCACGTTTTATATTCGATTGGCCCTTCACATCACTGAAATCAACCTCAAATAAGGATTGGGCATGCAGAAAAGCTTCCCTGGTATTTACTACCACTGGCGTTAAAGTATTTTCATCTTTAAAAAATTCAATCACCTCCTTAATATGTTTAACCCCATATACTTTTAAATTGGTGACCATGCCCGCTTCCCTCGAGTTCTGAGCGGGAACAATCAACCCTTTGTAACCCTCGCGCATAGCAGTAATTGCAATGGGCAACGCGCCTTTAATCGGGTGTACGGTACCATCCAGATTTAGCTCACCCATAATCACGTATTCAGTTAGTTTTCCAGGGTTTTCCAGTTGTTCAGTCGCCCCTAACGTGCCCAAAGCGATCGGAAGGTCGAATGAGGAACCGCTTTTTCTGATATCGGCGGGGGCAAGACTAACAACCAGTTTTGTTCTCGGCATAAAATATCCGATTGTTTTAATCGCGCTCTCTACCCGCTGAATACTTTCCTTAACGGCGCTGTCGGGCAGGCCAACTATAAAATAATCCTTCCCGTTCATCACGTTCACCTCGATTGAAATGGTTACTGCCTCTACTCCATAAACTGCGCTGCCAAATGTTTTTACCAGCATGGAACAAAGAAAGGCTACCCGAAATTTCCGGCAATGGCATAATAACGTATGTGCTGGCGTGTTTTCACCTTAATAGCATTCGTGGATTTTTCCGAACTTGCAACCCATGAAAATTTTATTTCAATATCTCAAACCATATAAATGGCTGGTGGCGCTCACCCTCTTTCTCGCAGCCGTTAACACAGGGTTTTCGCTTATGGATCCCATCATTTTCGGTAAGCTGGTAAGGCTGGCTACTGATTATAAATACAAAGCCGCAGCATATGTTGGCAACGATAATTATTTCTGGTCTTTCTCCACCAAATATCCTGGTGTGGCATTCCTTCTTGTGATGTCGATTGCCGTTGCTATGATCAGTCGAATCGCAAAGAATTTCCAGGATTATTTCCTGAATGTGATCGTCCAGAAATTCGGGGCCAAGGTTTTTACAGATGGATTACAGCATGCGATGAAACTTCCTTACCAGGAATTTGAGGACCAGCGCAGCGGCGAAACCCTCAGCGTACTTCAGAAAGTTCGAACGGACACTGAGAAATTTATGAACTACTTCATCAATATCCTTTTTGGAGTGGTGGTAGGTATTTTATTCGTATCCGTATATGCTGCTTTATATATTCACTGGTCTATCCCCATCGCGTATTTCACAGGTATTCTTTTACTCACTACCATCACAAATCTTCTTAGCAAGAAAATAAAAACCATACAGAAAGTAATTGTTTCGCAAACCACTTCCCTTGCGGGAAGCACTACAGAATCGCTGCGAAATATTGAACTTGTAAAAAGCCTTGGCCTTACGAGCCAGGAAGTGGAAAGGCTCAATAAGAACACCTATAAAATATTGGGGCTTGAACTTACAAAAGTCAAGCGCATCCGGAGTATCAGTTTTATTCAGGGTACGTTTGTAAACACCTTGCGCCAGGTAATCCTTTTTATCTTGATGTACCTGATATTCGGACGCATGATGGACGCCGGTCAGCTGGTTACTATGCAGGTGTTTTCCTTCTTTGTTTTCGGACCATTGCAGGAAATCGGCAACATCATTTTATCTTATCGCGAAGCCGAAGCATCATTAAATAATTTTAATAACCTGATGAAAAAGGCGCCGGAATTGCAACCCGCGCACCCCAAACATCTCGGAGAAATCCAAACGCTGGAATTCCATTCTGTTGGATTCAAGCACCAAACCGCACAACAACGAGCCATCAATAAGATCAGTTTCAAAGTAAAAACAGGTGAGACCATCGCTTTCGTTGGACCATCAGGTTCTGGTAAAACAACATTAATGAAGTTACTCGTGGGACTGTATCGTCCGCAGGAAGGTAAGATCCTGTATAACGGCATTGATGAAACCTCCATTAATTTTGATGACCTCCGGAACCAAATTGGCTTTGTAACACAGGACACCCAATTGTTTTCCGGTACCATCAAAGAAAATCTGTTGTTTGTTAACCCTTCAGCAACGGATGAGGACCTGCGCAATGTTTTGGTGCAGGCATCGGTTCAGAATTTATTAATAAGGGCAGAGAAAGGATTTGATACGATGATCGGTGAAGGCGGGTTAAAATTATCAGGAGGTGAAAAGCAAAGATTATCCATTGCAAGGGCATTGCTGAGAAAACCAAGGTTGTTGATCTTCGATGAAGCCACTTCTTCCCTTGATTCATTAACGGAGGAAGAAATCACCAACACGATCATTAAAGTATCTTCATTAAAATACCAGATCAGCATTATTATAGCCCATAGGTTGTCTACCATCATGCATGCCGACAGAATTTATGTGCTCGAGCGCGGAGATGTGGTAGAAACGGGTACGCATGAAGGTTTGCTATCTGAAAAGGGATTGTACTATGCAATGTGGAGGCAGCAAATCGGCGAACGCAAGAAACAGGATGTGGTGCTGACCAAAGCGGTTGAATCTATCGCAGGATAGCCACAAATAATTAAATGGTAACTTCGGGCATGCCAAAGCCAAGTCATTTATGGAGTTTATTTACGATGAAATGTCCACGTTGCAGACGCGGTCACATGTTCAATAACAATAATCCGTGGAACCTTCGCAAGGTATTTTCAATGCCTGAAAAATGTCCTGAATGTAAGCAGCCATATGAACTCGAAGTAGGGTTCTGGTATGGAACAGGATACGTGAGTTATGCCCTTTCGGTGGTCTATCTTATTCTCACATTTATTTTATGGTGGGTCATCATAGGAATGTCGGTAGATGATAACCGTTTTTTCTGGTGGATGGGTTTAGCGGTAGTGTCATTGGTACTGCTTCAGCCCTGGCTAATGAGGTTCAGCAGGGTATTATACCTATACTTTTTTGTGAAGTACGATAATAATTATAAAAATCATCCCGTTGTTAAGTTTGATAATTAATCCTTCCCGATAAAATCCTTAAAGAAGTTCCCCTTCGTTAATTCTTCGATATCGCTCAGCTCCAGTTCAAGAGCCTTTGTACTAAGGGTTATTTCCACCAGTGAAGTGATCAGCGAAATAATAAAAAAGCAAATGCTTACGGCAAAAACAATATAACTCGCTTCTGTCCACCCACGGAAAATGGTGTACATGCACACCACGCAAAATAGAAAACTAACTACTCCCATTGCCTGCATCGACCTGATGAGGCGAATGCGCACACGAAGACTTTTTATTTGTTTAACGATGTGCTTCTCATCCGGGAACTGCTGGTATTTTGCATGAAGGTTCCTGATAAGATTCGCTATAGCCAGGAATCTGTTCGTGTATGCCAGCATTAATAGGGAGATCGCGGGGAATAATAAAGCAGGAGTAGTGATCGAAAGTTGCATCATAATAAGACCTGTTGAGACAGGTATAAAAATAAGATAAGCCGGAATAAATCCGGCCTATACAAATATGAAATTGGGTTAGTAAGTAAGTACTAACGCAAAGATTGGAGTTTTATTATATATCACCTCAATATACATCTGCACCTTTTATACCCACTATTCTGATCAGCTTATATTTTCAATGATTCCTGCTATCCCCTGCCCACCTCCAACGCACGCGGTTACTATTCCATATTTTTTATTTAATCGCTTCATATCCTGCGTTATCTGAATGGTCAGTTTACACCCTGTGCAACCAAGGGGATGGCCCAGAGCGATCGCCCCGCCGTTAATATTTACTATCGAAGGGTCTATATTTAATGTCCTTATCACCGCGAGTGCCTGCGATGCAAATGCTTCATTTAATTCCACGAGGTCGATTTGCGACAAATTCATATTTGCCCTCTTCAGCACCTTTGGAACTGCCTCTACTGGTCCGATACCCATTAATTTAGGATGAACACCCGCGCTTACACAATTCACCAGCCTTGCGATTGGTTTAATTCCAAGTTCTTTTACCATTCTCTCGCCCATCACTATCACGAATGCCGCCCCATCAGAAGTTTGCGATGAGTTTCCCGCTGTAACGCTACCATTCAAAGCAAAAACCGGCTTCAATTTTGAAAGCGCTTCAATATTTGTATCGGGTCGCGGTCCTTCATCCGTATCAACAGTGTATGTTTTCGATTTCCTTTTTCCCTTCGCATCAACGTACACCTGTTCAATATTTATTGGCAAAATCCCAGATTTAAAATAACCGTTTGTAATGGCAGCGATGGCTTTCTGATGTGACCGGTAAGAAAATTCATCCTGATCCTCACGGCTAACGCTATATTCTTTGGCAACCGCTTCGGCAGTTAAACCCATACTCAGGTAATAGTCAGGTTCGTCGCTCGCGATTGAATATGCTGGAACCGTTTTCCATCCGGCAGTGGGCACGAGGCTCATGCTTTCTGTACCGCCGGCAATAATACAATCAGCCTGGCCCATCCTGATCTTTGCAGACGCAATGGCAATACTTTCCAAACCAGATGCGCAATACCTGTTTACCGTCATACCCGGTGTTTGAAATCCCAGCGCCCGTGCTGCAATGATCCTGCCCACCTGCAGGCCTTGCTCGGCCTCAGGTACGGCGTTACCTACAATCACGTCATCTACTTTGCCTGCTTCGAGTTGTGGCAGTGAAGCCATTAATCCTTTGATCACGTCTATCGCGAGGTCGTCGGGACGATAAAAACGAAATCCTCCTTTCTTTGATTTTGCAACCGCGGTACGGTATCCGGCAACTATAAATGCATCCTGCATAATTGATGATTAAATACTCATTAGTTGTTTATGCAACCTTGTTACCAAAGGTAAAATATTAATATAAGAATTCAAATTAGCAGGTTCAGTATGGGCCGGAAGAAATAAGTTTCATTGGCGGAGTCTTATCTTCGCGGCTGCCTATGTATCAGTTATTACGCAAGCTGTTGTTCCTTCTTCCACCGGAAAAGGTTCATTTCTTATCCATGAATGCCGTGAGTGGATTTGCCGCTGTGCCGGGTGTAAAAAAATTATTCGGTTCCCGGGTTACAGGCAACGAAAAATTAGAGAAAGAAGTTTTCGGTTTACATTTTATGAATCCGGTTGGATTAGGTGCGGGGTTCGATAAAAATGCGCGTTACCTTGATGAACTGGCGATGATGGGTTTTGGATTTATAGAAATTGGAACAGTCACCCCAAAGCCCCAGGATGGAAACGATAAACCAAGATTGTTTCGATTACCCGAACAAAAGGCGCTGATCAACCGGATGGGTTTTAATAATGAAGGAGTGATGGCGATCGCAAAACGCTTGCGGTTGTGGATGAATGCAAATAAATGTACTGGATCAAAAAACGAAAAGCCCATCATCGGGGGAAATATTGGGAAGAATAAATTAACGTCAAATGAAAAAGCGTGGAAGGATTATGAAATTTGCTTCCGCGAATTGTTTGATTGCGTGGATTATTTCGTGGTGAACGTAAGTTCGCCCAATACTCCCGGTTTACGGGAACTGCAGGAAAAAGATTCGCTGATGAAAATATTGAGTCACCTGCAAACGATCAATAATCAACAGGCAGCTCCAAAACCTTTGTTGCTGAAAATTGCACCTGACCTTACAGAGCAGCAGATCGATGACGTTATCGACATTGCACTTAAAATTAATCTTGATGGCCTTGTTGCCACGAATACTACCATTTCAAGGGATAATCTAAATAAAGTTCCTGCAGAAAAAATAAAGGCCATTGGTGCGGGTGGTTTAAGTGGCAAACCATTAACAAAAAGATCAACGGATGTGGTGAGATATATTCACGAAAGAACGCAGGGTCGCATTCCCATCATTGCTTCAGGCGGAATTTTCACCGCGTCCGATGCAAAGGAAAAATTGAATGCAGGCGCTTCGCTGGTACAGGTGTGGACGGGATTTGTTTATGAAGGCCCGGGCATTGTAAAGAATATCTGCAAAGGACTTCTGCAATAGTTATTTTCTTTTAATTTCAGGAGGTTTACACCATTTGGTATTT
>JBDTMM010000150.1:0-6126 GCA_039934275.1 Flavitalea sp.
CAGATCGGAAAGGGCCGTGCTGAGAAATAATATCACCGGAAAAGATTCCGTCATCACCACAGAAGCACTTACCAACTATAATGTGATTGTTCTCGATCAGGCATTAAAGAACCGTTCGTTTATCACTTTTACAAATACCAATGTGATCAGGAACGGAAATGCCCGTGATGCAAACGTTGCCGCCCTCGACCTGCAGCTCTACGACAAGAGTAATAATTACGGAGTGCTGATACAACCGCGATACAGTAAAATATTTGATACCCACGGTGGTTATGACGGGTTTAAAAATTATATAAAAGCGGGAAAGGTGAGCGGCAAATTTCAATTTATTTTCAGCAACGATATTAAAACAGCCAAGTACGATCCTAACGATCTGGGTTTTTTATTGTCGCCAAATGAAATCGTGAACACCGGTAAACTCAGTTACAATATTTACCAACCCACAAAAACATTTCTCAACCAACAGTACAACATTTCCTTATCACAATCTTATTTGTACAAACCCTTTGAATATGAAAGAACGGAAATAATCGCAAAAACAAACTGGACATTGAAAAATTTCTGGACACTGCAATTTGAAACCGGTGGTAATCCTTCATGGTCTAATGATTTTTTTGAATTGCAAACGCCTTCAAGTATGTTTTCTACACCAAGGGAAAAATTAAGGCGCTCACCTTATTATTATTTATTTGCAAGCGGTACCACCGATAACCGTAAACGACTCTACCTGAATTGGAGTATTGGTGGTTCAGAGGGCCCTTTGCCCAAGGATCCATTCAATAAAGCGTTTGCTGAATTGCGTTATAGATTTAGCGATAGGTTTACATTAACCTCTAGTTACGAGCGCCAGCACGATCATGGGCAATTCGGTTATTCGTTTATTCGCGACCCTGTTAGTAATGAGCCTATACTCGCACGAAGACAAAACACTGTGACCACTTCCATTGTAAGCGGTATTTATAATTTCACTCCGCGAATGAACCTCACATTCAGGGCAAGGCATTTCTGGAACAGGATACTCAACACCAACCTTTATGACGTAAAACCAGACGGGTACTGGACGCCAAGGCTCGGCACAAGAGATCCTGCTACCCTGAACATCAATTACAATGTATTTAACCTCGATGTATTTTATACCTGGGACTTCAGGTTAGGAAGCAGGATAATATTTGCCTGGAAAAACTCCCTTGGAACGGATTATGAAGATGATATCAGCGGCTCAAATTACAGGACGTACCCCAAAAACGTAGACAGGATATTCACTACTCCACACGGAAATGAATTTACCATCAGGTTCATTTATTTTTTAAATGCGCAGCAGTTCAGGAAGAGATTCTGATCACGCTGTGATTCACTATTGCAAAGGCAACCTCGTCTTCTTTTGGCCTGATGTTTACCGAGCCGGTAAAGCGACTGAACGCGGGAAGAATACAGTAAGAATCTGTAAAATAAAAACAGGGAAAATGCAGGCTTTGTTTCCCAACGCCGTTGAGGGTTATGCCGGGATGTATATGTCCTGAAAATAGATAGTGGGTTTCATCAGTTTTATTTTCATCAGAACGGCAGTCACCCGGGTCGTGCTGAAAACAAAAAGAGCCGATCTTAAGCGTGGGTTCGTGGATTTCTATGCCAGTGCTGGCATACCAGTTTTTATTTAAAATATCATGGTTGCCCTTTACGAGTGCTATCTGCAAAGAAGAAAAGTCATCGCGCCATTTTGCAAACAGTTCCAGTTCTTTATTTGCGGTACTATGAAACATATCGCCCACTACGATCATGGTAGTGGGTTTAAAATACTGTATTTGTGAAACCAGTCTTTGTATATCTTCTTTGTACACCGATTGCGGAACAGCAATCCCTGCTTTCCTGAAGTGACCTGTTTTACCAAAGTGAAGATCTGAAACGATCAGTGTTTTTTCCTGTTCCCAGTATATGCTGCGATCGGCAGTTAAACAGAGTGATTGATTTTTTAAATGAAATTCCTGGAACGCGTGCATAGTCGGGCTGCAAATATACAACTCGTTGTTACCTGTTAAGTTGTTCCTGCATTCTTTTCACGCGGTCTTCTAATTTTTCTGATGAAAGATTTTCACGCATACTGTCTACCTTAAGCGGAAAACAAAACGGCGTAAGCCGCGGGGGATAGGTGATAATAATTTTTGATGCATTAATGCGCGACAACGTGTCGCGAAGTCGAGCCTCCTCCATTTGTTGTTCCATCACTTCGTTATAAGCCTGCCTCAATAAGAGGTTGTTTTTGTCGTACTCGCTCAATACCTGGAAAAGGAGGGAGGCCGATGATTGAAGATGCCTTGCTTTTTTGTGTTCGCCGGGATAGCCCTGGAAAATTAACCCGCCTATTACTGCCACGTCGCGGAACTTTCGCTTCGCCATTTCAGATGAATTGACGCTGCGCAGAATATCTTCCATTAAATGTTCAGATGAAAACAATTCATCCGCATTGGAATCATCAAGGGGTATGGGTTGATCGCTAAGTAATTCAAAACCATAATCGTTCATTGCAAATGAAAAAGTAATGGGTGTAATGCGACTGATGCGATAAGATAATAACGCACCCAATGCTTCGTGAACCAACCTCCCTTCGAATGGATAAACAAATAAATGGAAACCGTCTTTGGTTTCAATGTGTTCTATTAATAATTCATTCTCCTTCGGAATGTGCGACAACTTTTGTTGCAATGCAAATAAGGGTTCCAGCACTTTTATTTCAATATCGGTTGGAACATTATTGTGCTCGATCACACCAAGCGCTTCGTGAAATTTCTTTCTCAGCATTATCCCCAGGTTGGATGACAATGGCAATCGCCCACCGTTCCAGCTGGGTACAATTGATTTTTTGGAGGAAGATTTTTTTACCAGCACCGTCATGTCTTTGATCAGGATGAATTCAAGGTTTCTGCCAGATAACGTAAACACATCTCCAGGCATTAGTCTTGAGATGAAATACTCTTCTATCATACCAATGTATCCGCCCGACATAAATTTTACTTTCAGCATGGGGTCGCTAACGATTGTTCCGATGTGCATTCGGTGACGCATCGCCATTCTTCGGTTGATGATGCGGTACACGCCATCGATGATCTCTACTTTTTTAAATTCATCGTATTGCTGTAGTGCAGTACCTCCCGAAGTGATAAAGAATAACATTTCGCGGAACTCGTCTTCAGTAATATCCTCGTAACAATAAGTAGCCTTTACTTCCTTAAAAATGTCTTCTGGTTTAAATCCGTCGGATACGGCGAGGGTACATAAATATTGAATGAGTACATCAAAACAAAGAATGCGCGGTTCACGGCTTTCGATAAAATGAATATCCTTTGCGGCTTTTAGTGCGGCAGCTTCTACCAGCTCAAGTGAATGCGTAGGCAGAAAATATATTTTACTGATCTCTCCTGGCTGGTGACCACTCCGTCCTGCACGTTGAAGAAAACGTGCCACGCCTTTTGGTGAACCCACCTGTATAACGGTTTCGACTGGCCGAAAATCGACACCAAGGTCAAGGCTTGAGGTGCATACCACCGCTTTTAGTGTGCCGCTATGCAGCGCATCCTCCACCCAGGTACGCATTTCCATGTCTATGGATCCGTGGTGCAGTGCTATTAAACCCGCAAGGTCGGGACACCTGTCCAACAACGTTTGGTACCACCTTTCACTCATGCCACGGGTATTTATAAAAATGAGCGTGGTTCGACTGTTATTGATAATGGGAATCACTTTATCCACCAGTTTCAACCCCAGGTGTCCCGCCCATGGATACTTTTCAATCTCATCGGGAAACACGGATTCAATATCGATCCTTTTAGAAATGGCTGCTTTTACAAGCACATTTTTATTATCCCTGCTTTGCATCTTTAGTGGCCCAAGCAATACTTCTAGTGCCTGATCCAGGTTGCCGATAGTGGCACTGATACCCCATAAACTCAATGGCGGTTTATTATTCGCAATTTTCAACCCAATAATTCTCGACACTGCCAGTTCTACCTGTACGCCTCTTTTCGATCCGAGTAATTCATGCCATTCATCTACCGCAATTATTTTTAAATCGCCAAAGGTTTCAGCATATCCCTTTTGCGCAAGCAATAAATGCATGCTTTCGGGAGTAATGATGAGCACTTCGGGCATTTGTCTTTTTTGTTTTTGCCGTTCACTCATTGGGGTATCGCCATTACGGCTGCCGATGCTCCATTGCATACCAAGGCCCGCGATCACTTCTTCCATTGCCCTGCCAATATCCTTGGCTAACGCACGCAGCGGCGTTACCCATAGTAATTGTAGCCCATTCTTTTTCTTTTTCGTGTAATCGTTGCCGTTATCGTTGATATAATTGATTACAGCGCCAATAAATACGGAGAATGTTTTACCGCATCCTGTTGGTGCATTTACCAAACCCGAACGCTGGTGGGTGATGTGCTCCCACGTTTCTTCCTGGAAACTAAAGGGTTTAATGTTCTTTGAATGAAACCATTCATTAACGATTTTATAACCCATACCAGTGTGCAGGGTTGTAGCCGGGGATAACTTACTTTCCATACACCTCCAGCATTTTTTTTAATTCGTCAAGTGTGTTGATCTCCGATACGGGTTTATCTTTCCGCCATCTCGATATCCTGGGAAACCTTAGAGCTACACCCGATTTATGCCTATTCGATGCCGCTATCCCTTCAAAGGCAATTTCAAATACCAATTCGGGTTTTACCGTTCTTACCGGTCCAAATTTTTCAATTGAATTTCTCTTCACAAAATTATCCACCTGTGCAAATTCTTTATCTGTCAAACCCGAGTATGCTTTTGTAAAGGATACTAATCTTTCTCCGTCCTTTACCGCAAAGGTATAATCTGTATATAAATTACTTCTTCTTCCGGATCCCTTCTGTGCATAAATCATCACCGCATCGATCACTAATGGATCGATTTTCCATTTCCACCAGTCACCCCTTTTTCTTCCGACCTGGTAAGGAGAAGATTTTCTTTTCAGCATCAATCCCTCGCTGTTATTATTGCGCGATTGCCCGCGCAATTGTGCGAGTTCTTCCCATGATTTATAATTGATAACGGGGGATATGATCAGTAAAGGAAGATTTACATCCGCAACGATGGCTTCAAGACGGTGTCTTCTTTCCGTCATTGGAAGATGCCTGATGTCTTCCCCATTCTGTTCCAGTAAATCGTAGGCGAATATTCCTGCGGGTGCTTCGTCGAGTTGTTTTTTTGTAATATTTTTTCTTCCTATTCTAGTCTGCAGGACATTAAAATTTAATACCTGCCCGTTTTTCACGGGTAGTATTTCTCCGTCTATCACTGTTCCGTCGGGAAGTTTTTCCGTGAGTAGTTTGTACTCGGGAAATTTTTCAGTAATCAGGTCTTCGCCACGGCTCCATACGAACAGGGTTCCATTTCTTTTGATAATTTGTCCGCGTATGCCGTCCCATTTCCATTCGGCCTGCCATTCGTGTGGTTCGCCTAAAGCCGATGGTTCCTGTTCCAGTGCATAGGCAAGGTAAAAGGGATATGGTTTTGAATGATCGGAAGCTGCGGATTCCTTGCTCAATAATTCATCGAATGGCGTAGCAGCGGGATTCCAGTTGCCACTGATGCGGTGGGCGATCACACTCGGTTCCAGTTTTGTTGTTTTCGCGAGTGCATTTACCATCATACTTTGCGAAACTCCCACCCTGAACGCGCCTGATAATAATTTATTAAAAACGAATCGCTCTTTGGCATCGAGGTCACTCCACGATTTTAAGACGAATTCTTTTTTCGCTGCATCGTCACACTTTTCAAGGGTAAGGAATTGCTCCACATACCACGACAACGAATTAGAAACCTTATCAATATTTTTTTTATTATCGGGAATTAACAACGCGATGGTTTCGGACAGATCGCCAACCGTGTGATAACATTCTGCGAATAACCATATTGGCAAGCCCACTAATTCAGAGCACCAGTCCTGTAGTTTTGAACCGCTGATTGTTCTTCTTGGCCTGCGTCCGCTGAATAATGCGATCATCCACACTTTATCGTAGCTGTCGGCATTACCAAAATAATTGATCAGCGCATTTAATTTATCATTGGTTTTTGTGTGCGTACCGAGTTCGTAAACGAGGT
>JBDTMM010000151.1:0-6096 GCA_039934275.1 Flavitalea sp.
AACCAGGCAAAAAAAGCAGAGAAATATTACGAGATCAAAAAAGATTATCGCGAAATATGTGTTGAGCTGGCAAAGGCATCGTTAGAAGGGTTCAACCTAACCTATCGTGACCTTACACAGCAGGCTGCTGGTGAAACCGACAGAAGAACCGAACTTGATGCGGTCATCGCTACGGAAGAGTCGCAGGTGGAACAGGAAAAACTGGATTTTATCGAAAGGGAAAAAACGCTTCAATCCCTGCAACATCAATTCAACGACCTTCTCCAAAACCTGAGGTCAAAAGAAAATGAAAAAAACCTTGCCTCGCAACGCTTGAATTTTCTTCATGAAAAAGAAACCAATCTAAAAGAATTCCTCAGCCGCAGCGAAGTGCAGTTGAAGGGACTTGATGAAAGCATTCTTTTTACGCATTCACAAATCGAAGAAGAAACCGGTAAACTGGAAACGCTCCAGGCACAGTTGACCGAACTGAAAGAAACCGTTGAAGGAAAAAGACGAATATTCGACGAGCAACGTTCTCATGTGGATTCAATGCGCACAGAAAATATCGCCGTGCAACGCAACCAGTTCGAAGCGGAAAAAAAAGTAGCCATCGCCGATACATCCATCCAAAATCTTCAGCAGGCAATTGAAAGAATTGAAGACGAAAGAGAAATCAGAACCAGCCAGCTCAAACAACTGGAAGAAGAGAGAACGATAAAAGAGGAAGAACTGGAAACAAGAAAAACGGATCTTATTCAGTTACAGGAACAGCACGAAAAAACAAAAGAACAAATTCTTCAAACCCAATCCGAGGTAGAAGAATTGCGACAAGTGCTTGCAGAAGCCAACAGGTTGCTCGATTCAAAAAAGAACGAGCATGACCTGCTAAAGAGCCTGATTGATTCAATGGAAGGATATCCCGAAAGTATAAAGTTCCTGCATAAAAATACAGGGTGGAACCATACTGCTCCAATCCTCTCCGATATCATCTATGTAAAGGAAGAATTCAGGGCGGCAGTGGAAAATGTGCTCGAACCTTATCTTAATTATTACGTGGTAAATAATTTACAGGAAGGTTTACAGGCTGTTCACCTGCTTGATAACAATAAAAAAGGAAAGGCGAATTTCTTTCTGCTTGATAAATTAAATAATAGTGATGTTGAAACCGGCCACCGGCCCGAAGGAACGATACCGGTGATGGATGTTATTGAAGTGGATCCGCAATATTCAAAACTTGCCCAGCATTTGTTGGGCAATGTGTACATCGCGGAAAATGAGGATGCGCTTGAAAACAGCAACGGGTCTGTAGTACTCGAAAAAAATGGTAAGTACGTAAAAGGGAAATATTCCCTTACCGGAGGTAGTGTAGGATTATTTGAAGGGAAAAAAATAGGCAGGGCAAAAAATTTAGCAAAACTCCGCGAAGAAATTAAAGCGCAGGAAGTTATTGTACAGGATCTGAAATCCGAAATTCAAAGCAAACACAATGAAGTAACCGCTTTTAATGAACAGCTAAAAGAAAATGCGATCCGAAAAGCCCAGGAAGACATTAACACGCTTACCAATCAAATGTTCACACTCCATAACAAAATTGAAAACCTTCACGGCCTCCAGCACAGTTCGCTAAACCGTATGGAAGAAATGCAGCAGAACCTTCAATCAACCGTAACCTCCATAGAAGGTACGCGCAATGAATGGGCAGTGCTTGTAACCTTATTAAATGAACTGAAGGATAAATTAAGAACAGCCGAAGCTGCTTACAGGGAAGCAGAAGAAGCACACAATAGTGCATTTGCAAGTTTCAATGAATTTAATCTGCAGGTTACCAGGCAGCAAAGCAGGATAAATGGGCTTGTACAGGAAGGTGCGTTTAAAACAAACCAGCTGGCTGAATTACAACAGCAGGTGGAGATCAATGCATCGCAGTTGAAACAAACCGCCGAACATATTTCTGAAAGTGCCGACCTGTTGTCCACCGCCGAACAATCGCTCGTGTTGTTAATGAAGGGTAAGGACGAAGAGGAAAAGAAATTGAACGAAGCCGACCAGGCCTATTACAATTTAAGAAATGCACTTAACGAAAAGGAAAGTGCCCTTCGTTATAAGATCCGCAACCGCGAACAGATTGAACATTTGCTTAGTGAAATAAAAGACAGGCTGAATGAATTGAAACTGCAGCTTGCGGGAATGAAAGAAAGACTGAATGTAGAATTCAGGATCAACCTCGATGACATCATCGACCAGCCCCGTACCGGTGAGGTTCCCGTTGAAGAGCTCCAGGAGAAATCTGACAGGATGAAAAAACGTCTCGAAAATCTCGGGGAGGTAAATCCAACTGCAATTGAAGCATTCCAGGAAATGAAAAAGCGTTTCGAATTTATTGAGGAGCAAAAAAATGACCTGGTTACCGCAAAGCAAAGCCTGCTTAAAACAATTGAAGAAGTGGAGGCTACTGCCAATCTGCAATTCCTCGACACCTTCAATAAGGTTCGCGAGAACTTCCAGAAAGTATTTAAGGCATTATTTACAGAAGACGATACCGCAGACCTTATACTCGATAACCCAGATAATCTTGCAGAAACCGGCATCGATATCGTTGCGAAGCCAAAAGGTAAAAGACCTTCCTCTATCAGCCAGTTAAGTGGGGGAGAAAAAACACTAACCGCTACTGCACTATTGTTTTCCATCTACCTGATAAAACCTGCGCCATTCTGTATTTTGGATGAAGTTGATGCGCCATTAGACGATGCAAATGTGGGTAAGTTCACACACATGATCAGAAAATTCAGTGAAGAGAGCCAGTTCATTATTGTTACTCATAACAAAATGACGATGAATGCGGTTGATGTGATATACGGAGTAACCATGCAGGAACCCGGAGTAAGCAAACTGGTACCTGTAGATTTCAGAAGTTTGAATTAAGCTGAATGCGCATAATACTTTGAAAACAGCATGAACCCCGTTCTCCACTAAAGTTCAATCAGGAAACAATTGCCTTTATTGTGTTTGCGTTACCCCAGAAGATAATAGGAATTAAATCCTAGCACAAATTTTCAAATAAATCTATACAAAACCGCATATCCGTTGTAACGCAACTCGTATAAATTTTTTAAAGCAGTAATTCCTGCAAATCTGTTTAAAAGTAGTAATACCTAATAAATGGTAATGTGACAATAATGTTGCATTTTGTAATGTTTTATAAGCGTAAATACCTACCGTGAAAATTGAACTTATTACGATTCTTTCATTTATAGCAGTTCTGTCATACTTCGTCCCTCTGGGAATAGTGATGTTTAAAAATCTATGGCAGGATCCTTTTTTCATGTTATTCGCGATCTTCTGGGCAATTGGCGGACTGATCAACGTTTCGGATCTCATTCCTGGATTTTCAAAAGAAACTCGTGACACACTCGGAGCATTTTACAATATGCTTGACATTCCGTTTATACTTTCCATATTTTATTATACCACCACTTCCTTACTTGTAAGAAAATTTTCGTTCATTTCCGGTATCGTATTTATTCTGATAGAAATAATAAATGCATATCAGAAGGGAATCAGTTATGACGCCATAAAATATACCCTTGGAACGGGAGTTGGCCTCGTTCTTATAGTAGTGATCTGGGAAATAATTCGCTATTTTAAAGTGGTGGAACATTCAAACAGGCAAAACGCAAAAATATTTATTCATGCCGCATTGCTTTTTGAATACGGAACCTTCGTACTTATCTACATTTTCGATTATTTCGTTGCAGGAGACAACCACAACGACATCTATCTTATTTATTATATATCTACACTGATAGCGGTATTCATCGCTTCCTGCGGATACTTATTATTTAAAAAATACGAAAAAAAATCACCTGTGTTTTAAGGATTGATAATGGCAAATGCCTTCTCACTGATGTACGGTCCGCCAGGATGTGTCGCAGAATAATCTAAATTGATCCAATAGTCCCCATTGTCTTCATGATAGTAAATACTGCCATTCATTTCTTTGCTGAAGAGATTCATGATGGCAGAGTTGGTCTTCTCAAAATTCTTTTTATCACCACAGAATAATTCGGAGTACAGGTGTCCTTCGGTCAACACCATCCTGCAATGAAAACCGATTGCCTTCATAGTAGAAACCATTAGAATGGAATAATCGTCACAATCGCCCCCCATGCCATTCAGGATCGTTTCGCGCGGAGTTGCAAAATATTCGTCGCGTTGGGAATCAGGAACGTATTTAAAACGCCTATTGATGTATTTAAACACAGAAAGTGCGCGCACGAGTGTGCCATACTTCGGATAAAATTCATCGAAGTTTTCGAGGGAATGAATCACTGCGAAATTTCTTACCACAGAATCGCGATGGTCGACTTTTGAATGTATCTGCTTGGTGGTTTTGTTGAGAGGGCCGTCAAAAAATGAAGGCATCATCACCAGGTTGGTTTCTTTTTGTTCTTTCCTGCCCCAGTTGCTTTGGACCATCACCCGGTAATCATTGATGACTGCGCCGAATCCTTTTCCGGTGGTTACCGAATTATAAAGTATAATGGCAACCAGCACTACCAGTAGGGGAATAACCAGAAAATGAAATATGCGAAAAACTACAAAAATAAAAAGGGCCGAAAGTAATACGGATACAAAAAGATCGAAGTTCCAGTTTCCGATCATCAAAATTGGTATATACCGGTTTACTATCGGTGCTATAGGAAGGATCGTAAGGAGGGCGAAAATGGATATTATCCACCTTCCCAAAACCTGGTATTTGTCGTTTGAAGCGACCATGGAGTATGCTTACAACGTAAAATTGTACCAGATTTTTATCTAGCGATTGTTAATTGTGATTGACTTGGTGATTTCTTAAATTTCTTCATGTTTTAGTATTTCAAGGTCCTGTACAAGGATGTAGAAATACTAAAACACGAAGATTTTTACGGATTATTCCCCGATCATTCGTCATCTTCTTCTTCATAATTGTAAGCATCCTTGTTATAAAGGGTCTGCCACGCTTTCACAGCATCATCGCTCAGCAATTCTAAAATGTCAAATATGAAATCGGTCTTTTTTCTCCAGTTGAGTAATTCTTCACTTGCATACAAGGTCACAAAAACACAATGGTCTGTCTCCATTGTTACCTGGATCAGTTGAATGGGTGATTCTTCTTTCTCCTGAATGAGATAATAACAACCTGTTTCCAGCAACGCATACGAATACATACTTACCACTTTTAAATGTTAAAAAGAAGATTGCAAAAAATACTGGGTTAATAAGAGACTAATAGGTTAGTAGCGTAGAATTTAAAGGCTGTATGGGATAACAGCGACCAAATGTAGGATTAATCCGGGAAAATCTTTGCCTATATTTGCCCGCATCCGCCTAAGACTTTAACAATCAGGCTAAAATAACCTATGGCTGAAAAAAAGAACCTTTTCGACTATACCGAAGACAGTATCAAATCGCTCGACTGGCGTGAACACATTCGCCTGCGTCCTGGGATGTACATTGGCAAATTGGGGGATGGATCCAGCCCAGATGATGGAATATATGTTTTGCTTAAAGAAGTGGTAGACAACTGTATAGATGAATATACCATGGGTTATGGCAAACAAATTGAGATCAATATTGAAGGTAAAACGGTTACCGTTCGCGATTATGGGCGGGGTATCCCCCTCGGAAAAGTGGTGGATGTTGTAAGCAAGATCAACACAGGAGCCAAATACGACTCCAAGGCTTTCCAGAAATCTGTGGGCCTGAATGGTGTAGGAACCAAGGCCGTAAACGCCCTGAGCAGCTATTTTAAGGTCACTGCGGTACGTGAGGGTAAGGAAAAAACGGCCGAATTTGAGCGAGGAATTTTAACAAAGGATCATAAAGAAACCAAGAGTGCCGAGCAAAACGGCACCATCATGGAGTTTATTCCTGATGAAAAAGTGTTCAAAAACTACCATTACGTTCACGAATACCTCGATAATCAACTTTGGAACTACTGCTATCTGAATGCGGGCCTCATCATGCTGCTTAACGGAAAAAAGTACGTGAGTAAAAACGGGCTGCTCGACCTGCTTCAGCGTAAAACAAATGCCGATGAGATCCGCTATCCTATCATCGCCTTAAAGGGAGAAG
>JBDTMM010000152.1:0-6094 GCA_039934275.1 Flavitalea sp.
AATCAACATGCTTGTTGCCATACTCATCCCTGTACTTTACCCAATCATCCGGAGCCATTCCATCGGGATCAATAAACCGAAGCGGATTATCGAAGGCATAATTGTAAGGGGAGAACCTGCGCATCTGACCCGCTTTGGGATCTATAGTATGCCATCGGCCGATTTGAGGATCATAATTTCTTACTCCAAAATCGTATAACTCTAACCCGCTGCCATCGCTAAACTCTTTATTATTTAACTCTTTGCCGTTGAACTTATATCTATTCTCCGTCTTTAACAGCGCTCTGGAACTTATCCCTGCCATGGTGAGTCCATACCTACTGGAATCGCACCTGTCTGCGGGTAACTGCTAACCACATGTAATTGCTCGTCTAACAACATCCAGTTCAAATAAGCTTTAGGCTTTCCTGTAATTGCGCCTTCATTATTATTTAAGAAACTGGTGAGCGCTCCAAATAGCGGACTGGTGGACGTATTATTTAAATCTTCGATAGTGCCATGGCTTCCACTGGAAAGGTTGACTACCCCTGTGGCCAGAGCCGTCAGCACATCGGGTAAGGAGGTGTTTGGTGTCTGAGTAGTACCGCTATTATAAAAGGATTGAACACCGAGATCTATTTTGTCCCCGCCCATCACCTTCAAGGGTTTACTTGGATCTTTTCTTCTATTAATATATAAACGCAGAAAAGAGAATCTCTAATGCAGAACACTTTTTCTTCAGGTAAACTCTGTCGCCATCACGAAACTGTGTCCTGATGGTATTCTGTGAACCAGCGCTTCCGGCTAATTTTTATCGCACGAGCAGGTCGTTATACACTGGTGTACGAATAGATAGCGGTTTGGGATGACGGGGGATTCCGAAAACTACAACTATTGCTGCACGTTAATTTGGGGCGGAAATAAAAAATGGTCAACAAGGTTTTTCGGCTATCCATAACAGGTCTTCCAAGGCTTCCCCATGGCGCAAATCCCTGTGATAGATCTTTTTCCATTTGGGGTATAATTACTAGTCCTATTAGCAATCATCAACTTATTTTCATTACATTGCAAAGTAAGATGGTTATACGAATTAGCTATCAAACAAGGTAAACACACAAAAACCTGAGATGAATAATATTTTAAAGAGGGGATTACGTTTTACATTAAAGACTTCATTTTTTAAATTCTTGCTAATAAAAGCATTAAAAGAGAAAAAAAGCAGGGATGCATTAAACCAAATGTATAACAAATTGGGCTATAAGAGCAAATCTCAGGTCCACTTTCTCCTCTCGAAATTTTTTACAAACCAACAAATAAAATTTAAGGACGCTTTATGGAAAATAAATTTTAACAATAAGGTTCTTTCCCTTCCTCTAGCAGAAAAGAATTTATGGTTAGACTGGGATCAGGCACTTTCAATTTTAGGCCATGATATTACTATCAAAGAAACTTACGAGGATTTAATTAAACAAAAAAAACTAGCGTGTATTTTTGATATTGGAGCCAACTATGGAACTCACTCCCTTTTATTTTTGTCGCAAGGCATTAAAACGGTAACCTTTGAGCCCAATCCAAATTGTAGGGCTGTTTTTAGCAAGTTACTAGAGACAAATAACTTAAAAGGAATAATAGTGCCGAATGCGGTGGGAGAGGCGGATTATGAAACTGAGTTATACTTCCCCGAAAAAAATACGTGGTTAGGAACTTTGTCGGAAAAAATAAAAGTAGATTTAGAAAATAAATTTGATTTAATCAAGGTTAAGACCAAAGTAATTTCTTTAGACTCATACCTAAAGGAAAATGATTTTGTTCCAGATCTAATTAAAATAGATACCGAGGGTTATGAGCTGCAAGTTTTAAATGGTGCGATTAATACAATAAATAAATTTAAACCAATGATCGTTTTTGAGGAGAATGAAGGCTATGAACAAAGAGTCAAAATAGTTGATTTTTTAGAAAGCCTGGGTTATAGTATATATAAATTGCCTTTTTTAGAAACACGAAAAATTCAGATTGATAGAAAGGAATTCTTAGAGTCTAAAGAAACAAATTTTATTTCTGTTTTCCAGTCAGGCACTAGCACAATGAAATGAGGAATGGCGGTGTAGACTTATCAGCGAAGCCTACACTGTTTCTTTATTTTTTTATCTTCTATTTCTTTCCATATAGAACAATCCCAAAAACAGGTATCATTCATGTACACTATCGCTTTTGTAGCCTTCGCTGATTATAATGCGTTTACCCCTCACTTTTAAAGTACTCCCTGATCAGTGCGGTATATAATTTATTGCTGGTAACCTGTAACCGCAATAGTGCAGCATTTCGTTTGGATTCGTTTGCGAGGATTGTTTTGGCAAATAGATTGGCCTTTTTCATCCGCTCGAGATTTCGCTTTTGCTTTGGACTCAGTGTGCGGGAACTGAAATCGGGAAAAGAACTGATAACGGTTTTATTTCCAACCCGGCGGAAAACAACCTGCTTTCCAATTGCGCCGGAAGCACCATTCATAAATAGACTATCTGTGACTGCCATAGGATACGATTTAGCCTGCAAAATAATAAAGCTCCTTTTATTAAGCAAGTGTACCCGCATAAATGAACCGTAGGCTTCTTCGCCTATACCTAGGGTATAGGCAGGCTTTCCACTGAATTAAAACCCCGCACAAACCCCAGCCATACCCCAGGATCTTCGTTTACTACACCATTCATCCCACTGAATACATAAGATAATAGTTTAGTGTATGGATCTCCCCATGTAAGTACCCTTAGATTTCGGACGGTTTGAAAGTTGCTGAATAAGCTGGTGGACAAATTGGAAATTGGCACACAAGACAAAAACGTTAGGGTTGGCGAAAGAGTAATTTCGCCCATGATTTGAGATTAGGTGAAACGCACTACTGCTAACAAAATGCATAATCAATGGCGGGGTTCAGTGTAAATTTGTAGTTTAGTTTTTTAAATTACGTTTTGTGTCGTGGGACAGTGACGCGCTTCGAACGCCCGCAACTGCTTATGCGCAAACGTTAGCGCCAATGCCAAGACTCATTGGTGCAAAACATTTATTGACAATTGACCTTATAGAATATTTCAAGGAACCAATAGATCTAGATACCAAATGAATTTCGAAAGCATAATCTCGAACATCTCTAATTTAATTTCTCTTAATGACGAAGAGATGAATTGGTTTACCACTATTATTGTTGCAAAAAGATTTAAGAAAAAAGAATTTATTTTAAGGGCCGCTGACATTTGCCATCATCAAACATACATAATAAAGGGATGTGTGAAGATATCTTATGTTGATGGTAGCGGAATTGAAAATATCGTAAAATTTGCAATTGAAGACTGGTGGGTATATGATTTGCAAAGTTTTATTACACAGACACCAGCGTTATACTCTATTCAGGTGATTGAGGAGACTGCGACTTTTCAATTAAGTAAAATGAACTGTGATCTTCTTCATGAACGAGTACCCAAGTTCGAGAAGTTTTCACGTATTATGTTTCAAAACTCTTACATTCAATTACAGAACCGCCTAACACAAAACCTGTCGGCCACAGCCGAAGAAAAATATAGGCACTTCCAAGAAAAGTACCCTGGATTAGAACTACGAATTCCTCAGAAGGAGATTGCAGCCTACCTTGGCATAACTCCTGAATTTCTAAGTATGATTCGGAAAAAAAGGACAATCTGCTCAATTTCTTAAACTACTTTAATTTTATTCAGTTCAATTCTCCTTTGTTTTGCATGTATTAAATACAAAGGAAATTATGAAGCAACTATTATTTAACACTGGAAGCGATTGGGTTGGCCTTGTCCTTAGACTAATTATATCATTAGTAATGCTGCCACATGGTGGACAAAAGCTATTCGGATGGTTTGGAGGATACGGTTACAAAGGGACAATGAATTTTTTTGTAGAGTCAATGAAACTACCTTGGATTATTTCCTTGACAATCATCTTACTTGAATTTTTTGGTCCGTTTGGATTGATGTTTGGCTTTGCTAGCAGAATCTGGGCTATTGGACTTACAGCAATAATGATTGGTGCCATTTATACTACAAATCTAAAAAATGGCTTTTTCATGAATTGGTTTGGGAATCAAATGGGAGAAGGTTATGAGTATCATTTACTAATAATAGGTATTTGTTTGGCGATAATTATTAATGGAAGCGGTAAGTTTTCAGTAGATGGTTTTATCTGTAAAAGTTAAGAGTTGATCTGACAATTGGGATTAAATTTAAGTAACGACACTTATTTAAAAACCCAAAATGTCAGATCAACTCTTAACTTCTACATTTTATCTGTAGTGAAAAAACTCATTGATGCCTTTATTGTAAAAAAACAATTATAGCAGATGGCTTCGTAGTTTACTACAACTCTATAAACAGTAAATCCCGGCATCACCGGGCTTCTATTCGTCTCTCTCAACAGTTAGTGCTTATTTTCTCCGCGTCCACAATTCTAATGCGCCTTCAAAAAAAGATTTGATGTCTTCTCGCTTCCCATCGGCGCACACTTTAAACTGCGAACCATCGAGCTTAGTAATGAGCATATGAGGACAAAAAGTCGCTCCAGGATTATAAACCGTATCTATTGATTTAATATCGGAATAATAAGCAAAAAACAACTGGCTCTTCTCTTTATCTCTTTCATCTATCCAGTATTTTGCAATGCGCTTATCAGTGTAAAAATTCCCCGCATTTTTCTTTTTAAATTCCGAGTAAAACTTATATATAGTTTCGCTATGGTCAAGTAAGTGCAAGCTTCGGATATACTCTATATCTGCGTTGCTTAAAGTACTTTCGCCTTCAATACGATTATTCTTGCAGGCTAACAGAGAAAATAAAAAAAAACCTAAATACCGCATTCTCATTTTGTTATTTTATAGTTGTTTGCCAATCGGCGTTTACTTGCATACCGCTATTACCTCCCAAAACATCATGATACATAAAGCCTGTAGTAGCGCTAATATTATTATACGCTTCAGACCTACCGGGCTGTGCGCTTAAATCAAGCCTGTCGCTTAAATGATAAGATATTACGGTTGTTCCATCCGTTTTAACAGTAGCGCTATATTCAACTGAAGCATGACGTAATGACCAAGTTAACGGATTTGTAGCCACATCCAACGTTTCAGAATGAAGTAGAGGATTACTATTATCCAAAGCTCCCCAGTTTTCATCTGCACTACTCCATCTTTTACCTCCAAATTCAACGCCATCCTGGCCTTTCTGCACAAAAGATATATTCTTAAATCTTGGATCTGCCTTCAAAAGCGCTATTATCTTTTTCTGAAAAGCAACCATTGCAGGATCTGCTTTTATTCTATTCAGTAACCCACCTGTTAGATTCACATGAGAAGATTGAAGCTGAGAGTGCATACCCAATTCAGCTAAATTATTAGCATTATTACCAAGACCACAAGCACTTGCTAATGCCTGGCGCGGCCCATGGCCCCAGCCTGAACCCTGATAACCAACATTTGCACCGCTAAACCAATTGCTGAAGTCATTTGCTTTATTTTTTATATATCCAATGACAGTAACAGCCGGTAAAGAATCTGCCATTAGCCCGAGTGGGTCATTTAAAAGAATAGGATTATTATTTCCAAAAGCAAAGGGAGAAATATTCATTGACATGTCAGCCAAAGGATCCATTTGATGGAACCTTCCTATCTGTGGATCATAAGAACGAAATTTTGCATCATATAATTCCAGTCCGCTACCATCACTAAACTCCTTTGATTGTAATTCAGAGCCATTATTAAACTTAAACTTATTCTCCGTCTTCCCGATTGCTCTGGAGCTTATCCCTGCCATGGTGAGTCCGAATGGATAATAATCACTGATCCTAATTTACATCCCCTGGTTTTTTGGGGGAACCTACATTTTATACTTCTCAAAGAGCTTCTATACCCCTAAAGTAATTGATTTATTTTTTCAATTGAAAGAAAAAAAATCCGACCTGTCCACCTAATATGAAGGGTTGATTTTTTCGTGATCAGACTGCTAACAGCCAGACATTAATAACAGGCAAAGCAGGATTACTAAAAACTTAATTAGAAGTTTCATTTTAAACGATTTCGTGTAAACATAGTCATGCGCCTACATGT
>JBDTMM010000153.1:0-6043 GCA_039934275.1 Flavitalea sp.
GCTGAAAACGGCTAGTGACACAAGTTTTTTCATTCGATCACGTCAAATACATGCGATGGAACACAACTCACATATCCACAGGAAAGTTGAAGAGGTACTTGCCAGCCTCGACAATATTTCGCCCGCTTCACCTCTTCCATTTTTTTATACCCGGCTTGAAGCCAGGTTAGTGAAGGAAGAAAGTAATATCTGGGAACGCACGAGCAGGTTTGTGTGCAGGCCGGCTATAGCCTTCATAACCGTTGGCCTTGTTCTGTTGCTTAATACTGTTGCGCTGGTGAAATTCTCTTCAGACGATTCACTTTCCAAGGACCAGCAGGAATTGGCTACCGCTGATGAATACAACCGCACCACATCCATGTATAATTATAATATTGACAACGTTCAACCTTAATGAGCAACGTATCCCGAAATAGAATTCTGGTTATCATTATCACCATTCTTTTGGTATCCAACATAGTGCTGTTGGTTTTACTATTACGCATGCAAAAGAATCACGAGGAAGAAAACAAGCCTGGATTTACGGAAAGATTAAAAAAAGAAGTTGGATTTACTCCTCAGCAGATGTCTGTATTCGAACCTAAGAAAAAGGCATTCTGGAACGATATGCGCCAGCGATTCGACGAGATAAGAAGCACAAAGCGGCAATTTTATTTCCAGATATACGATCCTAATGTTCCCGATTCAACGATCGAGAATAAGGCACTGGTAATAGGCAAACAACAAAAGGACCTAGACCTTCAGGTAATCAAGCATTTTAAAGATGTGAGAAAAATTTGCTCTTCCGAACAGGTTATTAAATTCGATTCCCTTGTTCCTTACATCATTCAAAGAATGACAGCGTTACCCGACAAGCGCAAATAGTTATTAATTATGCGTGTTCTGCAAGCACCCAGGTTTTCAGCGCTGTTTCAATCTCATCTATTCTGAATGGTTTGGATACATAATCATTCATTCCTGCTTCCATACATTTTTGCCTGTCGCCGATCATTGCATCTGCGGTTAATGCGATCACAGGAATTGTTCCCCACGGCTCAGGCATTTTACGGATCATGCGTGTGGTTGCGAATCCGTCCATCTCCGGCATGTTCACGTCCATGAATATCATTTCGGGGTGATGCTGCGGTAATATTTCGAGTGCATTTATTCCATTGTCGGCCTTGATGACTATGAAGCCCATTTTTGTAAGCACTTCATTTATCAGCATCATATTGATAGGGTCATCTTCTACCACCATTATGGTTTTCGAGTGTCCTATTTTTTCAATTAACGGCACTACTAGTTCAGCTTTTTCATCTGGTTTCGCAGCTACGAACATTGCGCAAAGAATGCTGTATAATTCATACAGTTTTACTGGTTTGGTGAGCATTTTATAAATGCCCGCCTGGTCGGCTTCGTGCTGGAAGATATTTTTTTCGAGAGAAGAAATCATAAGGATGTGTGCCGCTTGGTGATGAGGCATCATTTCTTTTATTTTCTTGGTAAGCGCGAGCCCATCCATATCAGGCATGCGGTGATCGGTTACTATTAAATCAATCTGGTCATCGGTTTCGTTTATGCTTCCAATGATCTGAAGGGCCTCTGCAGATCCCTCGGCCGTTTCACAATCGATGTTGAAGAATTTAAAAATCTCCTGCATGCGCCAGCGGTTGGTGGCATTATCATCTACCACCAATACTTTTCTTATTGGGGGCCTGTAAGCAGAAGATATTTGTGGCAGCAGGTTGGTTACTTCCAATGGAATGTGCAGGGTAAATTCACTGCCGTTGCCTATTTCACTTTTCACGGTAAGGTTACCGTTCATTAGTTCTGCAAGGCTTTTGGAAATGGTTAATCCAAGACCTGTTCCACCAAACTTCCTGGTGGTTGAATTATCGGCCTGAGTAAAGCTTTCGAATATTTTACCAAGCTTTTCTTTGGTGATGCCGATACCGGTATCTCTTACGGAAACCTCTATATCGAGAAATTGCTTATTATCCTTATGATAGACTTCACCTGCAGGTGTAACCGAAACTAATATTTCTCCCTCTGTGGTAAATTTAATTGCGTTACCTAACAGGTTCACGAGTACCTGTCGAATACGAACGGGATCGCCATTAAATTGTGAGGGTAAAGATGGATCGATGTGGCAAATCATTTCGAGGCTCTTCTCAAATGCTTTTACCGTTAAGATGTCTACAGTTTCTTCTACCAATTCATCGAGGCGCAATGAAGTGTTGTCGATAAATAATTTACCTGCTTCAATTTTTGAGAAGTCGAGAATGTCGTTAATGATTTCAAGTAACCCGTATGCGGATTTTTTTACATTGCTTAAATACTCACGTTGTGACCTTTGAAGTTCAGTGGTAAGCACGAGGTCGGTAAAGCCAATAATACCATTCATTGGTGTTCTTAATTCATGGCTCATGTTTGCCATGAATTCACTTTTGGTGGTGCTTGCTTTTTCGGCAATGTCTTTTGCTGTAACCAATTCTTTTTCCATTTGCTTTCTTTCGATCGCGGCTGCGAGTGTTGATGCAAACGACTGAAGAATTGAAAATTCTGTAATGGTCCATTCTCTTTCGCTTTTACAATCACTGAAGCTTACAAACCCCCAGAATTCATTTAGCGTAAATATCGGTATGGCAGAAATCGATTTCCTGTTATCAAGTTCGAAATATGTTCCAGCATCGGGTTCGGTAAGTGTGCTGGTGTGCACGCAATAGATGTCTTCCCTCCGTAACGTTCTTATCATTTCGGATTCTTCAGGAAGCGGAATGCCACGCATATTTGGATCGTCGAATACCAGTTCTTCCGAAAAACTATCCCAATGCACCATCTGGTTTGTAGAACATTTGTTGTTTACGGGGTCAACGTGGTTCTTGTAAACATTTACAATGTCGACCTGCATTTTAATACCAAGCAATTGTACTGCTTCCCCTATGGCATCTTCAAGACTATTATTTATGATCAGCTGGTGTGTTGCTTCTGCAACTGCCTGTAAGAGCTGATCTTTTTTGCGAAGATTTTCTTCTGTTTTTTTGAGTTCGGTGATGTTGTGCGCAAATCCTAATACACCCCACACAAAACCTTCTGCGTCGACCAATGGAACTTTAACGGTACTCATCACCTGCGGCTTCCCATCGATCATGGAAGGTTCTTCCATTACAAATTTTGATTTACCGGAGCTGATGACTTCTTTATCTTCTGCCCAGAAACCTTTAATTCCTTTTGATGGATCGCCCTTTACAAGTTCGCTCGGGAATCCAACTTCAATGTCGTTCTTACCAACAAATTCCTGCGGAGGTATATGCAAACTGTCTGAATAGGCCTGGTTAACCAATAAAAAGCGGTGACCAAGATCTTTTATAAATATCCAGTCTGGAGTTGAATTAATAACGGTTCGTAATAAGTGCTCGGACTGGCGCATTTCTATTAACAGTTGTTCCCTTTCCGCTTCTACTTTTTTCCTTTCGGTAATATTCCTTGAAGTACAGATTATTTTAACAATCACTCCATTTTCTTTCATGGGTTTCAGGATGCTTTCCAGCCACACGTATTCTTCTTCTTTATTTTGAATGCGGTAACAAAGCGTCATGGATTCCATTTTACTCAGGGGCTCCACACGTTTCTTCGGAAGAAAATGATGTGCATCATCAGGATGAACAAATTCGAGGATCTGTTTTCCCACCACTTCTTCCTTTACATATCCCAGCACTTTTTCAACAGAAGGAGAAATATAAGTTACGCTGCCATCGGGTAAATGTTCGGTGATAATATCTTCGGAGTGCTCGGCAAGCAAACGGAATTTCTGTTCACTTTCGAGTAATGCCTTTTCGGCTTCTTTTTTTGATTGTTCGGCAAGTACTTTATTGGTAACGTTAATACCGATTCCCTGGATTTCCGCTACTGTTCCAGAATCATCCTGAAGGCTAATGAATTCCCATTCGGTCCAAACCACTTTGTTATTATCCTTATTGGGCTTCCTGATTACGAGTTTGTATATAGTGCCTGGATTTTCCCAGCACTCTTCTGCAATCCTGCGGCATCGAAAAACATCTTTTGGAAAAATGGTAGCGTAAAAGGCTGTGTTGAGTAGGTCGCTGAATGTATAACCAAATGTTTTCAGAAACTGAGAGTTTCCATAAGTGAAGTTTCCCTGGCGGTCGATTCTGATAACATAATTCGTTTGTGAACTTAATATGGAGGATAAATATTTTTGTTCTTTCAGTAATTTATTTCTTGCTTCCTGCAGTTCCTTATAATTCTTTTGATTGGTTTTAAATAAGGGCTCAAGTACCAGTATCCCTAAAAATATTAATGCAATGATCAGCGAAACGAGTTTGCTGGTATTTATAGCCGATGATTCATTCATTTTTTCATCCATCTGCAGCTGGAAAACTCTGCCTGCTTCCTCAAGCAATTGAGTGAGTTTATTTTCATTGTATACCAGCTGGTGCAAATACAATGTCCTGTTCATTGCAAGGAGGCCGGAGTCGGCGCTTGCAATTTCATTTCCGGTGGCGAGAATGCTTTTTACGTTAGTCTGGGCTTTTGCAAGAATGGTACTTATTTCGAAAGAGTTGATTGTTTTTGGCGTGTTAGGATAAGTGATTTCTCCACGAAGAAATTTATTGTTGTTATTAAATTCTATCAGGTCGTTTTTGAGATTGTTCCTGATGATTTCCGTGCCTTGTGTATTTTCTGAAAGACTTAAAAGCAGAACAGCATCTTTAACAATGGTCTGGCTAAGCATTCTCTGGCGTGCGGCGAAGGTTACGGAGCCCGCCATCTTTTCATTTTCTTCGGATTTGGAACGAACCAAATAGTACCCAAAGAAATTGAATACGATGACTAATGCGCTTAGGATAATAGTGATACGGATAAGTTTCCGGAAAGGAGTGTTCATGGTCTTTCGAAGGATTTACTACCTCCTAATAACTCTGAAATGGCCTTTTCTATTGTGGCCGATACGCTATAACTGCGTTATTATCAATAATCAATCAACTGTTCTTCGATTAATTCGGGTATTTGGCGAAACTCGTATTGCTGATTGCGCAGTTGGGGTTCAAATCCTGCCTCTGTAATGGCCTGCTGAATGCTTTTATAGGTAAATCGGTGGGGTGCGCCGGCTGCGCTGACCACATTTTCTTCAATCATGATGCTGCCAAAGTCATTTGCCCCGGACTGGAGGCAAATTTGCGCGGTTTGTTTCCCAACAGTGAGCCAGGAAGCCTGGATGTTTTTGACATTAGGCAGCATGATCCTGCTCATCGCAATCATTCTGATATATTCTTCTGGGGTAGTAAGGTTGTGAACGCCACGGATTCGCGTAAGAAGGGTATCAACATCCTGGAATGTCCATGGGATGAAGGCAAGAAACCCCTTCGCTCCCTCTGGCTTGCGCGACTGAACTTCCCGGATCCTGGCGAGGTGCTCAAATCTTTCGCGGATGGTTTCAACGTGACCGAACATCATCGTTGCGGAAGTAGTAAGGTTTAATTTATGAGCTTCATGCATCACCTCCAGCCATTCCTGGGCACCGCATTTTCCTTTTGAGATTAGCCTGCGCACCCTGTCGTTCAGTATTTCTGCACCGGCACCAGGTAAAGAATCGAGACCGGCTTCTTTCAAGGCCTTCAAAACTTCGGCGTGGGTTGATTTTTCTAGCTTGGTGATGTGTGCCACTTCAGGGGGGCCGAGCGCATGCAATTTTAGTGTTGGGTATAACTGCTTCAATTGCCTGAACAGGGTTGTATAATAAGAAAGACCAAGATCGGGGTGATGGCCACCCTGCAACAGCAGCTGCTCTCCGCCATAGCGAAAGGTTTGGTCGATCTTTATTTTGTAGGTGTCGATATCGGTGATGTATGCTTCTTCATGGCCGGGGATGCGATAAAAATTGCAAAACTTACAGTTCGCGATGCAAACATTAGTGGTGTTTACGTTCCGGTCAATGATCCAGGTTACTTTGCCATGTGGCACCTGCTTTTTTCTTAGCTCATCAGCGATATACATCAGGTCGGTCAGGGGAGCGTTTTCAAACATATACACGCCTTCTTCA
>JBDTMM010000154.1:0-6038 GCA_039934275.1 Flavitalea sp.
CTTAACAGGTTAATGAATAATTGCCTCAATAAAAAAGGCACGCCTATTATATTCGGCAAGCCCGAAAAATGAATCATCGCGTGGCTCTCTTCAATTTCCGAACGGCATTCCTCGATCGCTTCGATTAAAATAGTATTTAGGTCGGTGGGGTGTTTGGATTCTTCTACCTTACTCACGCGGGAGTAGGTTAAAATGTCGCTGATCAGCATTTGCATACGCGCCGCCGAATCGTTCATCCGTTTTACAGAATGCAAAAACTGCTCATATGTGGTAGTTTTTTTTTCGTCCATTATTTTGGAGGCAAACATTTGTATTTTTCTTAGTGGTTCCTTCAGGTCGTGAGAACTGATCCAATTCATATTTTCGAGTTCCGAATTGGCTTCTTTCAGTTTTTCACTGAGCGTTCGCTGCTTTAATTCCTCCTTAGTAAGAAACAACATGTACACGTGTTTTTGCAATGCATTTGCAAAGTTCGCCGCCGCGGCGAGTTCGGATTTTTTCCACAATGAACTTTCTCCGTATTTTGTTTCCTTCCACAACTCAAAAGACTTTCGTGGCGATAAACCCTTTTCGCTTTTGATGATCGCTTTTTCGGGATTTCCTCCCCAGTCCACTTCCTGCACTATTTCTGTACGGCACCAGATGATGCAATTTTCGGGACCCTTTCCTAAAGAATGATATAAAATACCAGACGCTATTTTGTGAAATTCCTTCGCAGGTTTGTAGCGAGCGGAAAGTTTGTTTGTATCAAATCCTATTGTTCCATAATAAGTGTGCAACCACAACGATAGCTTTTTTATTTCTTCATCGGTTGGTACAACCCCACAGCTGTGTATCTCTCCATCAATGATGATGATGACTGCTGATGCGTTGGTAAGATTTGATAGTTCAGGCTGATGAATCATTTTTTCCAGTGAAATAGCATCTACTGCAAATACCTGTGTAAGCAAATGATTGAGGGAGATGTTGACTTTTTCGGCAATTACGTATTCTTCCGCAAGCTCCTGCACACTGATCTGTGACGTTAATAACTGTGCCTGTAAAAGCGCTGCTACACGAATGTCGGGGGTGATAAATTTGGATGTATAATGATGGCAGGCAATCAGTCCCCACAGTTTTCCCTGGTGAAGGATGGATATAGTAAGCGTTGCGGCCACCCCTATATTTTTCAGATATTCAATGTGGATCGGTGATACACTTCGTAAGGATGAAAAACTTAGGTCGAGCGTCTTTTCTGTTGAATCATTGATGGTAAAAATCGGTACCGGAACATACTCAACGTCAACAATAATTCTTAATAGATTTTTGATATACAGCGCTCTTGCCTGTACGGGAATATCGGTATGCGGATAATGAAGATTTAAAAAGGATTCTATGCTTTCAACTTTGCTTTCTGCAAACACTTCACCATTATACATTTCATCGAACCGGTAAACCATCACGCGGTCATATCCTGTTATGGACCTGATTTCATTAGTCACAGCACCGCATAACATTTTTAGGGTGATGGATTGCTGCGTGTAAACCGACACCTGTTTGGACTGCCTGTAAATGTCCATCAGCTTCATCAGCGGAGCTCCGGCGGGTTCAAATTCAATTAAGAGCCCCTGATATTCCTGTTGAATGGTGCAATTAAAATCCTTACCCTTTATAGAAACAAATACAGGTACAATGGAAGAATATTCCGCAGAAGAAACATAATCGCGGATAAGAGTAAATGCAATTTTTCCAATGATGTCCTCTGCTTTTTTTTGTAAAGTCTGCTGATAGGTAATTCCTGTAAAATTGAGAATATTGCTGCTGCAATAGTCAATGTGGTAACTTTTTGTATCCACGTGGATGAGGAAACCATGCGCCTGGATGCTTCCGGGAATATGAATGGGTTCCTCCGCACAATTGGTTAGATTAACAACTTCTGTGTTTACAATATTTTTAAAAACCATGTAACGAGGTGTGGGATTCAAAATGTTGGTGAATATTTTGGAAGGCCGCATTGGCTCCTTCTATAATTTCCTGCTCATGATCGCCAGCGATTGCATAGGATGATAAATTGTGAAGAAAAAGCTTCCAGTCGGAGACCGTTTCATTGTTGTGATCGGTGAGGTATGATGCTCCGTGCCTTGCAGAAATTTTTAACCTGGGTAAAAGATGTTTGGCTATCACTTTCCCTCCGAGCCTGGAACCTTCCATCACATACATATATCCCAGCGCGGCCGGAACGGATTTTTTAACATGGAACGAGTTAAAGCAATCGAACCTGGGAAGATCCATCATTACAGGCAGGTAATTCAAATCACTTTCGATTAATACCGAGGCCTTATTTATTTTGAATACTTTATGGTGTTGCTGGATGAGAGGCTGTATATTTTCTTCAAAATTTTTGTGAACGCCCAGCATTAAATGGAGATAAGAATAATAATGCAGGTTATTGACGGATGTACTCATTAAGGCAGTCAGCAGCGAATTTGATTCCAGTAAAAGGTGTTTTTGGGCGGTGCGATTTTTTAATTCTTTTAAAAAATACGACGCCTTTTCTTCCCTGGAAGCAATAGATACAAGTGCACACATTTGTAATAAATTAATTTTCCCTGATAACAAATTCGACTTCACCGCTACAAAATTCCCCCACGGAATGACAGCAATTTGGCTAATTGCATTTTGCGGAGAGAAATAAAAACGGGCTTTGGAATAGGAACTTGGCCCCAGGCGATTTGGCCATTTCTATGAAATTAATAAAAGGGTATTGGCTGAATATTCAAACCTTGAAGTTACCCCTCTTTGGCCGGAGGCGCTATTCTATTTAAGTGATCAAATCAAATCTCAGGTTAATATTAAAAATTGTTCATATCTGTAATAGTCTTACCTTTCTCTTAGATCCTAAAATCCTATTATGCCTAATGCCAAAAAGGACACTGTAAAAATTTTGTCCTCGAATATTTTCCCGGTAGTAGGCATTGGTGCGTCTGCCGGAGGGTTAGAGGCCTTTAAGAGCCTGATAAAAGCAATTCCCGAAAAATCGGGTGTGGCTTACATACTGGTTCAGCACCTCGATCCAAAACATGATAGCATCCTTTCCGAACTGCTGCAAAAAAATACTAAAATTCCCATTGAGGAAATTATCGATAATGTGCACGTAGAACCGGATCACATTTATATTATTCCGTCTAATAAATTATTAACTGCCTCTGATGGTGTTCTGCAATTGAGTGCGCGACCACCAAAGGGAGAAAAAAACATGCCTATCGATTTGTTTTTTTCTTCGCTTGCAGAGGTGCATCAGAATCACGCAATAGGCGTAGTGCTCTCTGGCAATGGAAGCGACGGAACGTTGGGGTTGAAAAAAATAAAAGCGCATTCCGGCATCACCTTTGCGCAAGACCCTGCTACTGCCGCCTATGATTCCATGCCCAAAAGCGCGATTAATGCCGGCGTGGTGGACTTTATCCTTTCTCCCGAAAATCTTCCTGAACACTTGAAGGTGCTTGGTAAATTACCGACTATTCACCCACTCGCCGGGGTAGAAAAGATTACGGAAAACGAAGAAGATGAATACCAGCAGATACTTTCACTGCTTCAGCACCGAAGGAATGTAGATTTTACACAATACAAACAAACTACAATAAGGAGGCGGATCGACAGGAGAATAGCATTGAGTATGAAGGGCGGCATAAAAGAATATGTCCCTTTTCTTAAAATGAATGCAGAGGAGCAGGATATTTTATTTCATGACCTGCTTATCCCCGTTACCGAATTTTTCCGCGATAAAAAAACCTTTGAGAAAATATGCGCTACGGTTTTTCCTTTGCTCATGAAAAATAGGCGGGAGGAAGACCAGTTGCGCATATGGGTGGCCGGTTGTTCGTCGGGTGAAGAGGCCTATTCAATAGTTATATGCCTGAAAGAGTTCCTTGAAAAAAATGATGTTGCTCCAAACATACAATTATTTGCTACAGATATTTCTGAAAAAGCAATTGCCAAGGCCCGCGCAGGAGTTTATACCAGCGCCGAAGTTGCGGGTTTAACGCCCGAAAGGTTGAACAGGTTCTTTACCAGGAAAGATGGGAATTACCGATTGCATAAATCAATTCGTGACAGTTGTGTTTTTGCTATACATAATTTTTTAAAGGATGCACCCTTTGCAAAGATCGACCTGATCAGTTGCCGCAACGCACTCATATATCTTGAACCACCCCTTCAGAAAAATGTACTCACCACTTTCCATTATGCGTTGAAGGACAATGGATTTTTGCTACTTGGGAAGTCCGAAACGGCCGCACAGGCAAGTGACCTCTTTAATACTTATGATAAAATTAATAAGATTTATACGAGGAAAGCGACTAAGGGAAAATTTTTGCACGTGATTGCGCAGCGTAAAACTGAATTGCGCAAGACGGATTCTGTAAATGGCGAGAAGACTGAAATTCTTAAGGATGATTTTCAAAAAAATGCGGACGAGGTATTGCTGAGTAAATTTGCTCCTTCAGGTGTGGTGGTCAATAACGATCTGGATATTGTGCAGTTCCGCGGAGCTACCGGTATATGGCTCGAACCTTCCCCTGGAAAACCAAATCTGAACGTGCTAAAAATGACGCGGCAGGATCTTTCCTTCGAATTAAGAAATGCGTTGCATAAAGCTCAAAAAGATAAGGAGGGAATTGTAAAGGGAGATATTCCGATACAGATTTTGGGTAAGGAGCATCTTGTGCAGCTTGAAGTAATCCCATTATTAAAAACAGGTTCACCCCATTTTTTGGTATTGTTCACAGATACTACTAAAAATAATGCAGAGAGTGAAATAAACACCAGTAAAAACAAACCAGATGCCCGGAAATTAAAAGAAAGGCTACAGAATAAAAAACTGCAGAATGAACTCGCGCAAACGCGCGAAGATATGAGAAGTATTACCGAGGACCAGGAAGCCTCCAATGAAGAATTGCAAAGTGCCAACGAAGAACTGCTTTCGGGAAGTGAAGAACTGCAAAGCCTGAACGAAGAACTCGAAACTTCCAAGGAAGAAATTCAGACGAGCAATGAAGAATTGATAACGGTTAATCAGGAACTGCAGGACCGCAATGAACAATTAAATCTTTCCCGGTTATATGCGGAATCGATAGTAACCACCATTCGCGAGCCGTTGATTATCCTCGATAAAAACTTATATGTGATCAGCGCCAACCGTGCGTATTACACCAAGTTCCAGGTAACGGAGGCAGATACAGAAGGGAAAATATTGTTTGATCTTGGAAAAAAACAATGGAACCTCCCCCGATTGCGAAAGATGCTGGAAAACATACTACCCGCAAAAACAAGTGTCGTGGATTTTGAAATGGTGAGAAATTTCCCGGCATTTGGGGAAAGAATATTGCTGATCAATGCCACCCAGATATTCCGGGAAAGTACCCAGGATCAATCGATACTGATGGCTATTGAAGACATTACTGAAAAAAGAAAAATCGAAGTAAAGCTCAAATCTTTTGCTGAAGAACTGGAACACAAGGTATCTGAAAGAACATTTTTGCTTAAAGAAGCTAATATCGAACTGAGAAATTCCAATAAGAGCCTGGAGCAATTTGCCTACATCGCTTCACACGATCTACAGGAACCGCTGCGAAAAATAAGAACGTTTTCAGATATGCTTCAAACGAGGTACCAGCCGGATATGAATCCCGAGGTTAGTGGTTTGGTAACAAAAATTAGTCATTCTGCGGAGCGAATGTCCACATTAATAAAAGGGGTGCTTAATTTTTCAAAGATCCTGAAAAGTGATTCGCCAGTTGTACGATTAGATCTTAATACTATTTTGTCTGAAGTGATTGATGATTTGGAATTGATGATCGCCGATAAGAAGGCGGTTATAAAAGCAGAAAAATTGCCGATAATTCAGGGTATCCAATTCCAGATGAACCAGCTTTTTACAAACCTGCTGAGCAATTCGTTAAAATTTTCAAGAAAAGACGTTAGTCCTGTCATTTCCATTTCATTTGTATTGCTGAGTAAGGCGCAGGTGAAAAAACAAAAAAATTTAAATACCAGGTTGT
>JBDTMM010000155.1:0-5979 GCA_039934275.1 Flavitalea sp.
GGCAATAAATAAAGTACCGCTCACGCAGGAATATCAATTAGATGTTCCTGCCATTGCGGAAGCCATATCCGAAAATACCAAGCTGATATTTTTATGCTCGCCGAATAACCCTACCGGTAATTCCTTGAATCGTTTAGACGTAGAGGCCATCCTGAATAATTATTTTGGGATTGTAGTGATCGACGAAGCGTATATCAATTTTTCGCGCTACCGTTCCCTTACTCCGTCACTCGGGGAATACCCGAACCTGGTGATATTACAAACGCTGTCGAAGGCATGGGGGCTAGCTGCATTGCGGGTAGGCATGGCCTTTGCGGACTCGGAGATAGTGGATGTGATGAACAGGATCAAACCGCCCTATAACATTAATCAGGCCTCGCAGGATCTGGCACTTCAATCCCTCGACAGGGTTGAAGAGGTGAACAACATGATCCACGAGATCGTAAATGAAAGAAAGTTCTTGCAGGAAGCACTACCCGCAATAAAGGTGGTAGAAAAGATAAATCCATCCGACGCCAACTTTTTGCTGGTTAAAGTCACGGAACCCGTAGCCGTCTACCAGTTCCTGCTTTCGAGGGGAATTGTGGTTCGGGACCGCAGCCGTGTGGAATTGTGCGAAGGTTGCCTGCGTATAACTATCGGAACCCCCGAAGAAAATAAGATTTTAATAAAGGCACTGAATGATTTTAAGGTTTAATAAATCGGTAATTTTATCGTCAACTTCCAAATAAAAATATCGTTATGAAGTCAATAGCACTAACTATTTCATGTTTTATTATTTTGATGGCGGGTCGGCTGGATTTGAAAGCATCGGATACTATCGTTATCAAAAAATCGGCGCCTGCACCCCTGGTAATTACAGTGCCGGCAGGATTTTCTGCCACTACAATTCTTGATTCACTTGGTACGAACAGGCATATTGCTGTAAGTTCAAATGGAGACATTTATGTAAAGGTTGAACGGCCCGTTAATGGCAAGGGAATTATGGTATTGAGAGAGTCGGGAGGAAAGGCAACGATAGTAAACAGTTTCGGCACCTTTGCCGGATCGGGTATCGCCATTAAAAACGGATACGTATATGCCACCACCGATGATGATGTTTATCGTTTTAAAATGAATGATAAAAATGAAGTGGCACCAAATCAGGAACCCGAAAAAATTATCACGGGCCTTGTAAATAAGCGCCAGCATGCTGCAAAAACAATTGCGCTGGATGATGCGGGAAATATATATGTGAACATCGGTGCACCATCAAATTCCTGCCAGATAAAGGACCGTGAAAATGGTTCACGCGGGCAGGATCCATGCCCCATACTCGAACAGGCTGGCGGTATTTGGAAATTCAAAGCCGACAAATTAAATCAAACCTATAAGGATGGTTCACGTTATGCCACCGGAATACGGAATGGTGTTGCAGTATTCTGGAACAAGGAGCAAAATTCTTTATACGTAATGCAGCACGGAAGGGATGGATTATTTCAAATGTTTCCCTCTTTATATAATGCTGAAGAAGGTGCAGAATTACCTGCAGAGGAAATGCTGAAAGTAAAAGAAGGCGCAAATTTCGGTTGGCCATATTGTTACTACGATGAATTTCAAAATAAGAAAATTCTTGCACCGGAATATGGCGGCGACAAAAAGAAACAGGGAAGATGTTCAATCGTCGATACGCCTGTAGTGGCATTTCCTGGTCACTGGGCTCCAAATGCGATTTTGTTTTACACTGGCGACCAGTTCCCTGCGAAATACAAAAATGGGGCGTTTGTAGCGTTCCACGGATCATGGAACAGGGCACCCCAGAATCAAAAAGGGTACAAAGTAGTTTTCGTTCCTTTTGCAAATGGAAAACCCTCCGGTAATTACGAAGTATTCGCCGATGGTTTCGCGGGGTCTGATGCACTTGAATCCCCTGACGATGCCGTGGCACGTCCCTCCGGATTGGCGATGGCTGCAGATGGCTCATTGTATATTTCAGACGACGTGAAAGGAAAAATATGGAAAATCTCGTATGCTAAAAAATAACAGGATGAAGTCGACTATTGTAGTGTTGGTATTGGTGTTAATGAACATTATTTTTTCTTCATTTCTTCCATTTTCGGGGAAGCAGAATACTCCGCGTGCGTCTATAGAAAGGGGAAAGAAAGTTTACGAAAGAACCTGTTTGCCCTGCCACCAGGCAAACGGATCGGGCGTTCCCGGAATGACCCCCCCCTTGAAAAAGACCGATTATGTACTCGGAGATAAAAAAGTGCTCATCGGAATTTTACAAAATGGTCTGGATGATGAAATATCGATCAATGGTAAATTTTTCAACAATCCGATGCCAGCGCAAAGTGCGTTGAAAGACGAAGAAATGGCCGACGTACTAACCTATGTTAGAAACAGTTTTGGAAATAGTGCAGATCCGGTTACCGTGGCAGAGGTAAAAATGTGGAGAAAGAAATGAAGAGAATACTATTCATAGATCGCGACGGAACCTTAATAAACGAGTCACCGCCCACTTACCAGCTTGATGCATTTGATAAACTGGCGTTTTATCCCCACATGTTTCAATATATGGGATTGATCGCACGCGAAATGGATTATGAACTGGTGATGGTCACTAACCAGGACGGGCTCGGAACAGCCGGTTTTCCTGAAGCAGATTTCTGGCCCCTTCATAACCTCGTGATGAAGTCGCTGGAAGGAGAGGGAATAAAATTCGACCAGGTATTTATCGATAAAACATTTCCCGCCGACAATGCACCCACGCGCAAGCCGCTAACTGGCATGCTCACACGCTATATCAATAGTGATGATTACGATCTTGAAAATTCATATGTCATTGGTGACAGGATCACCGACATCCAGCTTGCGGCTAATCTTGGCTGCAAGGGAATATGGTTAAATAATGATCCAAACCTCGGCGCGGGTGAAATTGCCGACACCGCAGCAAAATTGAGAAACACCATCGCGCTTGAAACAACCGAATGGAAAAAAATATATGAATTTCTGAAACTCGGGTTGCGCCAGGTGGTCCATGAAAGAAATACGCACGAAACGCAGATCAAAATAGAATTGAATATTGATGGCTCGGGAAAGTCTGCTATCATCACAGGACTAGGCTTTTTTGATCACATGCTGGACCAGATCGCACGCCACGGCAGGATGGACCTTACCATTCGGGTAAATGGCGACCTGCATATAGACGAACACCATACTATTGAAGATACCGCTATCGCGTTGGGAGAATCTTTTGCTTTGGCGTTGGCCGACAAACGCGGAATGGCCCGTTATGGTTTTGCATTGCCCATGGATGATGCCGAAGCAAAAGTGCTCATAGATTTTGGTGGAAGAAGCTGGCTCGTCTGGAACAGTGAATTCAAGAGAGAAAGGATCGGTGAGATGCCTACGGAAATGTTTTATCATTTCTTTAAATCCTTTAGCGACGCTGCCAAATGCAATCTCAATATCGAGTGCAGGGGAGACAACGAACACCATAAAATAGAGGCCATTTTCAAAGCATTTGCAAAGGCAATAAGGATGGCCGTGGTTCGTGATCCCTTCAGCAACCATTTACCCAGCACCAAAGGTGTTCTTTAACTTTGCGTTCCTTTGCGCCTTTGCGCGAAGCCCTCTCCGCATAAAGGTTTCACGCAAAGGCGCAAAGGATCGCAAAGAGAGATTTGGATACAATTAAAAAAGGTCACATATTTGCATTGCAATGAAAATTCAGATAACAAATCAACAATGGTGGTGGCATACTAACTCTACAAGGGGCTGGTAATGCTATTGCTATATGTGATACGATATACGCCCCGGTATTCCGGGGTTTTTTATTTTATGCCCGTCCCGGAATAACGGTAAACTGGTATCGGAATTGAAAAAACAACGATGAAGAAAATTAAATTTGAAACAGTTTGTAAAAAATTGCTAGCGGATATTTTCACGCCTGTAGGAATTTACCTCCGGGTGCGAGACCGTTTCCGCGACACGATACTACTGGAAAGCACTGATCATCATGTTTCTGAAAATAGTTATTCTTTTATTTGTATCAATGCGATCGGTGGCATCGAAATTAGTTCGATGAATAGTATGGAAATTAAATTCCCCGGACAACCACCCGAAAAAAATGCCATCACAAATACATCCGAAGTTCCCCAGCAACTCTGGAACTACATGCAGCGCTTCGACATACAAAAATCTAAGGAAAAAGAATGTCGCTTTGCGCAGGGATTATATGGATACACTACCTACGATGCCGTACAGTTTTTTGATACGTTGAAATTAAGAAGCAGGGATGCGAACCCCGTATCGATACCACTGGTGCGATATCGATTATACCAGTACGTTATAGCCATCAATCATTTTAAAGACGAATTATTCCTGTTGGAGAATAAAATTGAAGGGGTAGACCGTGAAATAGATTTAGTGGAGTCGCTGATAAGAAGTAAGGACGTTCCGGTTTATCCATTCAGGATAAGGGATGTTGAGGATTCTGCGATCAACGATGAAGCATACAGAGAAATGGTGCGCAAAGGCATCAGCAGCTGCCATCGTGGTGATGTTTTTCAAATTGTGCTGAGTCGTAGGTTCAGCAGGGAATTTACTGGTGATGATTTTAATGTGTACCGCGCATTGCGCTCGATCAACCCATCGCCTTATTTATTTTATTTTGATTATGGTGACTACCGTTTGATGGGTTCATCCCCGGAGGCTCAACTGGTGATCAACAACGGTAAAGCTATTGTTCACCCGATAGCAGGAACATTTAAAAGATCAGGGGATGATGAAACAGACCAGCTTAGGGCAGAAGAATTATTAAATGACCCAAAGGAAAATGCGGAACATGTGATGCTGGTTGACCTTGCACGTAACGACCTTAGCCGTTTGTGCGATGACGTTAAAGTGACCCAGTACAGGCAAATCCAGTACTATTCGCACGTAATACACCTTGTTAGCCAGGTGAGTGGAAAAGTTAGAGAGGGCAGCAACCCGTTCGATTTGCTTGCAAGAACGTTTCCTGCGGGTACACTCAGCGGCGCACCGAAATACAAAGCGATGAACCTGATTGATAATTATGAAACCCTGGCACGCAGCTTTTATGGTGGCGCCATCGGTTTTGTTGGATTTGACGGAAGCTGTAATCACGCCATAATGATCAGGACATTACTCAGTAAAGACAATCATTTGGTGTACCAGGCAGGAGCGGGTATTGTAGCTGCTTCCAACCCTGAAAGTGAATTGCAGGAGGTAAATAATAAACTAAATGCTTTGAGAACCGCTATCCATTTCGCAACGGAAATAAATGGACAATAACCCTCAAAAAAAACGGAATGAAGATCCTTGTTTTCGATAATTATGATTCTTTTACCTACAACCTTGTTCATCTTGTTGAAAGGATCATGCATATAAAAGTTGACGTGTACCGCAACGATAAAATTCCATTGGAAAAAGTAAAGGAATACGATAAAATTATTTTATCACCGGGCCCCGGAGTGCCTTCTGAAGCGGGTTTGCTGCTTCCGCTGATAAAAGAATATGCGGCAACAAAATCAATATTGGGTGTTTGTCTTGGTCACCAGGCGATAGGTGAAGCATTTGGCGGGTCGTTGATCAATCTTAGTAAAGTATTTCATGGCGTGGCAACGCCTTGTACGTTCACGAAAAACAATTCTCCCTTATTTGCCGGGTTGGGAACCGAAATAGAAGTAGGAAGGTATCACAGCTGGATCATTTCAAAAGACGATTTTCCAAAAGAACTGGAGATTACTGCCGAAGACAGCAATGGTTATATTATGGGTCTTCAGCATAAAAAATACGATATACAAGGCGTTCAGTTCCATCCGGAAAGCGTGCTGACGCCAATGGGAGAAGCGATCATGAGAAACTGGATGAAAAATTAACGGGAGCCTATATTTATCAATGCAAAAGCAGCAATGAAAAAGATTTTACAATATTTATTTGAACACAAAACGCTCTCGCGCGAACAGGCGAAAG
>JBDTMM010000156.1:0-5929 GCA_039934275.1 Flavitalea sp.
GATTGTATTGTGGGCAAAAACGTGATCATTCATGCAGGAACTGTAATAGGAAGTGATGGCTTTGGCTTTGCACCGCAAAAAGATGGCCATCTGAAAAAAGTACCCCAGATAGGGAATGTAGTGATAGAAGATTATGTTGAAAGAATAGTGGAGAAGCACAAATTATTCAAACTCATGTTATGTGAACAAATGCTTGAGAATAACGAATCGATTACAAAACTTCTCAAAACACTCAAAGCAAAAAATCTTGATGTAATAGGAAAATTGATAAAAGATGGCCAGCAAAAAAAAGTATTTAAAAAGGGCATCGACATTGTATTGTTAATGAACACCCTGATAGGTACTACCATGCAAACATTTATCAATGCCGATTTTTACAGGACGTATTATAACCTTGACGGTATGCCCCATGAAGAATATCATACAGTGTTGAAAGCAAAACTTTCAACATACATCAAGGAGGTGTTCAAAGCAATTATAACTACATGAATCGACTAAAGGAATCCATGAAATTATTTTTTATACCGGCTGCACTTTTTCTAACTATATCAGCCGTAGCTCAACAGCCCAGGAAACTAACACTGAATGAAGCAATCAACCTCGCAGTAGCTAGCAGCGGGCAACTAAAATACTCCGGTGCAAAGGTGAAGGAAGCGGTTGCAGCAGTGAGGGAAACAAAAGAAAAACAGTTACCAAATGTTTCTGTTTCCGGTTCACACATTCGTTTAAATAACCCGAATATTGATTTGAAAGTAAAACAGAATAACACCAACCCGCCATCCGAGCCAGTAGGAAAAGTTTCCTCTGCAACTTATGGGCTACTGAATGTATCGCTTCCATTATATAACGGATCAAAAATTAAATACGGTATCGAATCTGCAACATATCTCGCAGAAGCGGCAAAACTCGATGCGGAGGACAACCGCGACGAAATCATCTTAAATGCAATCAACGCTTTTGATAATTTATACAAGTCAAAAGAGGCGGTAGTATTGGTTAAAGAGAACCTTGGCAGTGCTACCGAAAGAGTTAAACAGTTTACGAGCCTTGAGAAAAATGGGATCATTCCGAGAAATGATTTACTCAAAGCGGAACTGCAATCTTCCAACATCGAGCTGTCATTAATGGACGCAGAAAATAACTGGAAACTGGCAAATATAAATATGGATCTGTTACTTGGTATTGCTGACAGTACAGAATTAGACCCTGATATTTCAAGTTTGCCCCCACAGGACAAACTGAAAGGAGTGGATGAAATGATACAATCTGCAATGCAATACAGAAAAGACTTGGCCTCTCTTCAATTAAAAAAGAAGGCCGCTGGCATCGGCATTAAATTGGCGAAAAGTGAATTGTATCCTTCTCTCTCATTAACGGGTGGATATATCGCGGCAACCATTCCAAACTTACTTACGGTAACCAATGCCGTAAATATTGGTTTAGGAGTGCAGTATAATCTTGCTTCGTTATGGAAAAATAACTCCAAAGTAGAACAGGCAGAGGCAAGAGAAATACAGTTACAGGCAAATGAAGGTTTATTATCAGATGCCATCAGATTACAGGTGCACCAGGCATATCTGGATTACACGCTCAGCATTAAAAAAATAGACACCTATAAAAATGCGGTTGACCAGGCAGAAGAAAATTATAAGATAGTAAAAAACAAATACGATAACTCTCTTGCAACAACCACCGACCTTCTCGATGCAGATGTTGCACAATTGCAAACGCGTTTAAATTATGCCTTTTCACGGGCCGATGCATCTGCTTCGTACAGCAGGTTACTTAAATCGGCAGGGATGTTAAGCGCACAGGTAAAAAAATAACAATAAAAAGAAATATTGCAACATGAGCAATTCACAGGAAAATGGCCCGGTACAGGTGCAGGCAAAAAAGAAGAATAAAGTATTCCCTATCGTTCTCGTATTACTCGTAATCGGAGGTGCATCATTCGGTATTTCAAAGTATGTGCACAACCTGCACCACGAAGAAACCGATGACGCCCAGGTGGAAGCAAACATCAGCCCCGTTATTTCGCGCATCAGCGGATACGTGACCGAAGTAAAAGTGAAAGACAACCAAAAGGTTCACAAGGGCGATACTTTGTTATTGCTCGATAACCGTGACCTGATAATAAAACTCGAACAGGCACAGGCAGCATTTATTACGGCAGAAAGCAGCCTTGATGCGGCAAGATCTACTTCCACGGCAGGTATTGCGGGCATCACCAGTTCACGTGCGTCTATTGCTACTATCGATGCACAGATCGAAGCAGGGAAAATAAACCTCTGGCGCGCGAACCAGGATTTTGTACGATATGAAAACCTGATAAAGGATCATTCCATAACACAACAACAATTCGAACAGGCGCAGGCAACAAAACAAATTGCAGAAAAACAATTGCAGGTGTTGCAGGAACAAAAGAATCAGGCCGCATCACAAACAAATACAGTAAGCTCACAAAGTAAAGCAACTACTTCACAGGTAAATATTGCAAACTCGGTTATTAAACAGCGCCAGGCAGAAGTGGACGAAGCCAAATTGAATCTTACCTATACTATTATTACCGCACCCGCAGATGGTATGGTTTCTAAAGTAAATGTTCAACCAGGACAATACCTCCAGGCAGGGCAGTCGACCTTTAGCATCGTGTTGAATGATGATATCTGGGTAGTTGCGAATTTTAAAGAAACCCAGTATAAAAAAATGCAGGTGGGGCAGAAGGTTTCCGTTTATGTGGATGCATTCAGCGATCATGAGTTCCAGGGCAGGCTCGCTTCTTTTTCTCCCGCAACGGGCGCGCGGTTCGCGTTGCTTCCCCCGGATAATGCTTCAGGAAACTTCGTAAAAGTGGTACAACGTTTACCCATTCGGATCGAATTCGACAAAAACAGTGATTCTTTACTCAACAGGTTACGCCCCGGTTTAAATGTTGGAGTAGATGTTCATCTTGATTAATCATACCTGCACAAATCATGCATCAGGAAAATTCTTTAGTTGAATATGGAGCGAGAAGGGTTATCGTAACGATCACCGCCATCTTTTGTGCATTGCTGGAGATTGTTGACACCACCATCGTTAACGTAGCATTAAATGAAATGCGTGGGAACCTCGGCGCAACCCTTACCGAAATTGGTTGGGTGATTACTGCTTATGCCATTGGTAACGTTATTATCGTACCGATGACCAGCTGGTTATCGCAACAGTTTGGAAGAAAAAATTATTTTGCTGCATCTATCATGATATTTACGGTATTCTCTTTTCTTTGCGGTAATGCCACAAACATTTGGGAGCTCGTTTTCTTCCGCTTTATGCAAGGTATCGGGGGAGGTGCGTTATTGGTTACTTCTCAAACAATCATTACAGAAAGTTACCCTCCCGAAAAGCGTAACATGGCTCAGGCTATTTATGGTTTGGGGGTGATCATCGGTCCAACCCTTGGTCCGCCATTGGGGGGATATATCGTTGACCATTTTTCGTGGCCTTATATATTTTACATAAATATTCCTATCGGTATTATCGCCACTATTCTCACACTTCGTTTTGTAAAAAGTCCGAAGTATGCAGAAAAAACGAGAACAAAAGACATAGACTGGCTCGGTATTGCGCTGCTGGCGATATCTGTTGGTTCATTACAATACATTCTTGAAAAGGGCCAGGATGATGACTGGTTCAACAGTCAGACTATAATCGTATTATCAGTTCTGGCAGTATTCGGGTTGTTCTTTTTCCTTTGGAGGGAGTGGACAGTTAAAAAACCGATTGTCGAACTCAGGGTACTGCGAAATGGGAACCTGCGAGTGGGTACCGCATTATCATTTATTCTTGGTTTCGGATTGTATGGATCAACATTCATCATTCCTTTGTACACGCAGGCAACACTTGGATGGACGGCACAACAATCAGGAATGTTACTTATTCCTTCTGCATTGACTACTGCGGTAATGATGCCATTAATAGGAAAAATATTACAGCGGGGTGTACCACAGCAATATTTGGTGGCGCTTGGAATGTTGATATTTTTTGGATATAGTTTCTGGGGATTTAAAATATTAACACCGGATACCGGTGCGCCTGCATTTTTCTGGATGCTCATATTACGAGGTATAGGAATGGGACTTTTATTTATTCCTATTACGGCGCTTGCCTTAAGCACACTCAAGGGGCAACAGATTGGGCAGGGTGCAGCATTCACGGGAATGATGCGGCAGCTCGGAGGTTCGTTTGGTATTGCGGTGATTACCACTTATCTCGCAAGGCAGAATATGGTGCACCGGAGTTCACTCGTATCTTCTCTTGATTCCAATAATCCCGCAGTGATGCAAAGAGTAGTTTCGCTTCAGCATGGTTTTATGTCGAAGGGAATGACGTCTGACGATGCACTCAAGGCAGGCTACACTGCGCTTGACCATATCGTTTCAAAACAGGCATCGGTTCTTTCCTACATGGATGCTTTCCTTGGCATTGGTATCATGTTCCTCATTTGTATTCCATTTGTATTGATGGTAAAAGGAAATAAAGGAGCAAAAGCTTCACTTGCAAACGCTGCGCACTAATTATTTAAAATTACTTTTCCGCTTTCCAATTGCAGCAAGTGAGTAACCGCTGCAGGAATGTGTTCCCGAAAATGACTCACATAAATTAGTGTGACATTACTATTATCACAAATGGCATTGATTAGTTCGGTAAAAAACTGTTGCTGCGTATGATCGAGGCCCTGAGTGGGTTCATCGAGAATTAATAAAGGTGGATTCTTTACAAGTGCTCGCGCCAGTATACATAATCTTTGAACAGGGGGTGAAACCCGGTTGAATAATGTGAATGCACCAGAATCGATATTCATCAGTTTCATCCACATCAAGCTTGTTCGAACCATGTCGGTATCTGACTGGCGGAACAAACCTATGGTATCATAAAAACCCGATTCAATTACCTGGATACAGGTGGAATCCATTGGGAAATATTGATACAGTTCAGGTGAAACAAAACCAGTATTTTTTTTAATGTCCCAGATACTTTCTCCGGACCCGCGTCTTCGGTCGAACAAGGTAATATTATTCGCATATGCCTGGGGGTTATCTCCATTAATCAAACTTAATAAAGTTGATTTACCCGCGCCGTTGTGTCCGGAAAGTGCCCAGCGCTCACCTTGTTTAATTTTCCAGTTGACATTTTCCAGAATAATTTTATCCTGGTATTTTATCGTTACATTGTTCATTTCCACAATCACATGAAACGATTTCGATTCATGAATGGATAACAGTTCGCCCAATAACTTCCTATTGATCTTTATAGAATGTTGCATCCCGAAATTTTCAGGAATAAATTCTTTCTTTTTAATAAGGTGGGTAATCTTTCCCTTTTGCATGATCGCAATATTGCTGATCGATCCAGGAATTTCCCACGGACCTGTGGCGAGTACTACCATGATCCCCGAAGTCGAAATTTCTTCGATCAGACCGTCAAGGTCGGCTCTTGTACTTACGTCGAGGCCGGATAAGGGATGATCGAGCAGGAGTAAAGATGGATTATTCAGAAGCGCCGATGCAATCAGTAATCTTTTTGTTTCGCCATTAGATAATTTGATCACTGGTTCATCTAGCAATGGTTCGAGCCTGAGCCTTTTGATAATTTTTTCCTTCGGCCAAAAACCATTGACTTCTCCCGTTGGGGTAAGGTATTTATTTACGGTTGGTGCATCATCTGAATCACCCGAATTAAAACGCTGCTGGTAGTAAAAGTCGGCAGTGTTTGAAAGATTGCGGAAATGGTGCCTGAAACTCACCAGCAGGCTGGTATTCGTTTGCATAGCCGCAAGCAATTCGCAGTGACCCGAATCTGATTCGCCGGTAATGGCCCATATTTCGCCTTCCTTCACCTGCCCCCATGGGGCGGCAAAATGCTGCATCATTTTCGTCATTTTGATCTT
>JBDTMM010000157.1:0-5866 GCA_039934275.1 Flavitalea sp.
TTATGGAATCTCAAAATAGATTTGAGAGGACTTTACGTCTGCGAAACTTTGCGCCTTTGCGTTAAAGTGTTTCAGGCAAAGGCGCAAAGAAAGGGCAAAGTAAATAATTTAATAATTTGGATTTCCTTTACCCTTCCCCACCTTTGAAAATATAATGGAAAGAAGAACATATGTCAAGGACGAAACGAAAGACTATAGCGCGGGATATCAGTTGGTTGTCATTCAACGGCAGGGTATTGCAGGAAGCAGCCGACCCTAGTGTGCCGCTGCGGGAAAGGGTGAAGTTCCTCGGGATCTTCTCCAACAACACCGATGAATTTTTCAGGGTAAGGGTCGCCACGCTCAAAAGAATGGTGGAAATGGGCAGCAAGATCAGGAACATGCACCTCGAACTGAACCCGGCCGAAATACTCGAAGACATTCAGGAAATTGTGCTGGACCAGCAGTCCGAGTTCAACCGGATATGGACCGAAGTGCGAATGGAAATGGAGCGCCAGAACATCTTCCTCCTCACTGAAACCGAACTGAACGCCGAGCAGGAATTATTTGTAAAGAAATATTTCGAGGAAGAAGTAAGGTCGAATATAATTCCACTGATGGTGGAAAGCATTTCACAACTGCCTTATCTGCGCGAAAAATCGATATATCTCGCTGTGGTGTTGTCAACAAAAGACTATTCTCTCAAAAGGAAATACGCAATCATCGAAGTGCCCTCAAAAATAATGGGAAGGTTCAAGGAACTGCCCTCCCCTATAGATGAAAACAATATTATTTTACTGGAAGACGTGATCCGTTATAACTTAAAAAACATCTTTTCTTTTTTTGGTTACGATCAGTACCAATCGTGGATATTCAAGGTCACCAAAGATGCGGAGATGGATATCGACAATGACCTCTCTACTTCCTTCATACAAAAAATAGAAAAGGGTTTAAAGAACCGCCGCAAGGGAAAGGCAGTAAGGTTCGTGTATGATAAAGAGATTGATCCGTTGTTGCTCGATTATTTAATGAGGAAATTAACTCTTTCCACAAAGGATAGTTTGATACCCGGGGGAAGGATTCACAACTTCAGGCACTTCATGGACTTTCCTGATGTGTTTGCCGCGAATGGCCTTAGACACAGACCATTTTTACATCCCCTGCTAAGATATTCCAACAGAGTTACCGATATTGTTTTGGAGAATGATGTGATGCTGAATTTTCCTTATCACTCTTTCGACCCGGTGATCGATCTTTTAAGAGAAGCAGCCATTGATCCGGAAGTGATCGCCATAAAAATTACCGCCTACCGCCTCGCAGAGAATTCAAAGATTGTTAACGCTTTAGTGAATGCAGTTCGGAATGGAAAATCAGTTACCGTAATGCTCGAACTGCGCGCACGATTCGAGGAAGAAGCAAATATTGAATGGAAAGAATACCTGGAACTCGAAGGCGTGAGAGTGCTGATCAGCATTCCTAACCTGAAAGTACACGCTAAGATATGCCTCATTAAAAAACGGCTAAATAAACGCACCTTGCATTATGGTTTTGTAAGTACCGGAAATCTGAATGAAAAAACCGCCACGGTGTATGGCGATCATTGCCTGCTTACTGCAGACAGGAATATTATGGCCGACGTAAACAGGATGTTCAATTTCATTGAAAAATGGAAAGTGGGCATGCAAATTTTAAAAACCTGCACCACGCTTATCCCCTGCCCTCTTTACTTACGCCGTGAATTACACAAGCTCATTAATAAGGAAATCAAAAATGCCAATTCAAAGAAACCTGCATCTATTAAATTAAAAATGAATTCACTCTCCGACCAGGATCTGATTGATAAATTATACGAGGCAGCAAAAGCCGGTGTTGAGATCAGCCTGGTTATACGCGGAATATTTTGCATGTTTACCGAGAATAAGCGATTTGTAACACCCATAAAGGCCATCAGCATAATCGATGAATATCTCGAACACGCAAGGGTGTTCATTTTTCACAATGGCGGAAATGAAAAAGTGTACATTTCCTCTGCAGACTGGATGGTCAGGAACATCGATCACCGCGTAGAAGTGACCTGCCCTATAAAAGATGAAGGAATAAAAAAAGTGCTGATCGATCTTTTTAATATCCAGCTTAGCGACAATGTTAAGGCAAGGATACTCGATAATGATCTCAGCAATAAATATGTGAATGGCCATCCGTCGAGCAATGCAAAGCAAAACATGGATGGAACAAAAAAGATCCGCTCGCAGGAAGAAATATATAATTACCTGCAGCAATTTAATGAGGTTAAAAGTTTAGTAAATGATCCTGGCAGCAATTGATATAGGTAGTAATGCAGCACGTTTGCTGATATCTAAAGCAGGTACTAACGACCAGGGCAAAGTGCAGTTTCAGAAGCAGATACTCGTGCGCGTACCCCTGCGTTTAGGGTTTGATGTATTTGAACAAAAGTTCATCTCTCCCGAAAAAGAAGTGAACATCATTAAAACCATCAAATCTTATAAACTGCTGGCTGATGTTTACGAAGTAGAGTACCTGAAAGCATGCGCCACTTCCGCTATGCGCGACGCACAAAACGGCGCATCCATCATCAATAAAGTTAAAGTAGAAACCGGCATCAGCATCGAGATCATCACCGGTGATGCGGAGGCGAGTTATATCTACGAGAATCACATCGCAGAAAATATGGATAAGGATCATTCCTATCTATACATCGATGTTGGAGGTGGAAGTACCGAACTCACTTTTATTGCGGATGGACAATTGGTATTCAAGCGTTCCTTTAATATCGGAACAATAAGGATACTGAAGAACCAGGTAGATGAATTCCTGTGGGATGAAATGCGCGACTTTATAAAAAGAGAGACGAGGGGTCATGAACGCGACATGGTGGCAATTGGCTCTGGTGGAAATATTAATAAAGTATTTTCTCTTTCGAAAAGAAAAGAAGGAAAACCACTGCAGCTTGAGCTATTAAAAGATTATCATCGCGAACTCAGCAGTTTTTCAATAGAGGACCGGATTAGGATCTATAAGTTAAGAGAAGACCGTGCGGATGTAATTGTGCCGGCATTGTCTATTTATGTGAACGTGATGCGCTGGGCAAATATTGAAGAAATATTTGTGCCGAAGATCGGTTTGGCGGATGGGTTAATTCAGCATTTGTATTATGAAGTAAATAAAAAATAACTTCACGCTCATGAGCATTCACAAGGACATTAAAAAGATCACTACCAACACGCTGCAGAAAATGAAATCGAATGGCGAAAAAATCGCAATGATTACCGCTTATGACTTTTCGTTTGCACGGCTGTTTGATGCGGCAGGCATCGATGTTATTCTTGTAGGGGATTCTGCTTCGAATGTAATGGCAGGTCATGAAACCACCCTGCCCATTACACTTGACCAGATCATTTATCATGCGTGTTCTGTAATTCGTGGAGTAAATAGAAGTTTGGTGGTGGTTGATTTGCCGTTTGGTTCTTATCAGTCAAATTCAAAAGAGGCGCTGGCTTCGGCGATACGCATTATGAAAGAAACGGGTGCCCATGCGGTGAAATTGGAAGGTGGAGAGGAAGTGCTGGAATCTGCAAAACGTATATTAGCGGCGGGTGTGCCGGTAATGGGACACCTGGGTTTAACGCCTCAATCGATATATAAATTCGGAACCTATACGGTTAGGGCAAAGGAAGAAGCGGAAGCGGAGAAATTAAAACGCGACGCAAAGTTGCTGGAAGAAGCAGGTTGTTTTGCAATGGTGCTGGAGAAGATACCCGCTGCGCTTGCCAAACAGGTAACCGACAGTTTAATAGTACCTACTATAGGTATTGGTGCCGGCGGTAGTTGTGACGGACAGGTTTTGGTGATGCATGATATGCTGGGCATTAATACGGAATTCAAACCGCGTTTTCTACGTCAGTATTTAAATCTTCAGGCACAGGTAACGGATGCTGTTCAGCATTACATCAAAGATGTAAAATCAAGGGATTTCCCTAATGAGCAGGAACAGTATTGAATGGAAAAAAAGCAGTCTATAATTTTTTTACAATTTATCTCTGAGTTCTTTTATCCTTTCAAGCTCCATCACATCAATCTGATCCTTTGGTCTGTTAATTATTTTTTTATTTGCTATTAAATGGTTGATATGCAAAAATGGGATTTTAATCCCTTCAAGCTCTGCAATTGAAGACATTTCGAGACACTCCTCAAAAGAAAGGTGTTCCAACCCTTTCATTTTAGTGACTATGTCCAATTCAATTCCGTCTCCAATAAAAAAATTCGTCCAACCGGGCACAAATTCCATTGTTTCCAATAGTTCGAAATCCCCGTATTTTAAATCCGTAAAAGCTTTTCTTAAGGCCTTTCTATTAGCTGGAGTATCATTTAACCATAGATCAATATCATCGGTGTTTCTGCTAAATCCGTGAAATCGAATAGCAAATCCTCCGATCATTATATACTTCACGTCATTATCATTTAATGCCTTCCAAAAGTGGAGAAGGCCATTATCTAAAACGTCCATCGAACATTATTTATGCGTGATCTTCGCCTTCTTAAGCAAGGCATTATTGCGAAGCATTTGGGTAAACAATCTGAACTTTTCCATATCAGAACGGTTCATATTTTCCCATAAGCGCCTTTCTTCCTCCGTTTTTAATATTGGAGGGGGAAATTTGGCACCATTATGAATGTGTATTTTTTTATTATCCATGGATTATACTTTGCTAAAATAACATCTGTGCTAAGTTACAAAAACTATTACTGCGTCTTTGCGTTCCTTTGCGCATTTGCGTGAAATGTTTCACGCAAATGCGCAAAGAAATCCAAATCGTATCTTGCGGCCCAATCGAAACATATGTCCATCTTCGCAAACCTCCCCGGAATCACTGAAACAAATGAAGGGATATCCACCGGGTCACTCTGGCTCAGGGGTCACCATAAAATCGAATCCATCAGCCCTGTCGATGGGAAATTAATAGGCACCGTAACCACCGCCAGTAAATCGGATTACGAAGAAGTGGTGCTTTCCGCACTAAAGGCCTTTGAACTCTGGAAACAATGGCCAGCCCCACGCCGTGGTGAAATCGTTCGACAAATCGGCGAGGCCCTACGACATTACAAACAATCACTCGGCAGATTAGTTTCCTACGAAATGGGCAAGAGTCTGCAGGAAGGTTATGGCGAGGTACAGGAAATGATCGATATATGCGACTTTGCAGTTGGCCTGTCACGGCAATTGCATGGCCTCACCATGCATAGCGAGCGCCCCTCGCACCGCATGTACGAACAATGGCACCCGCTCGGCATCACTGCAATTATTTCGGCCTTCAATTTCCCTGTAGCCGTGTGGAGCTGGAACACCATGTTGTCGCTGGTTTGTGGCGGCGTCACCATCTGGAAGCCATCAGAAAAAACACCATTATGCGGCGTTGCGTGCCAACATATCATCGCAGAAGTATTTCAAAAAAATAGCGTACCCGATGGCGTTTCCTGTTTATTAACCGGAGAAAGAGAAGTGGGTGAATGGCTCGCCAATGATAGCAGAATTCCATTGGTTTCGGCCACCGGCTCCACGCGTATGGGCAAGGCCGTTGGTGCCGCAGTGGGCGCACGCCTTGGCCGCGCACTACTTGAACTCGGTGGCAATAACGCCATTATCATTTCAAAAGACGCTGATCTCGACATCGCCATTCTCGGCTCCGTATTCGGGGCTGTAGGAACGGCCGGACAACGTTGTACTACTACGCGAAGACTGATCATTCATGAAGACGTTTACGACACCGTAAAAAATAAACTCATCTCCGCATACCAACAATTATCCATAGGCGATCCGTTGGATGAAAAGAATCATGTTGGTCCGCTGATCGATATACACGCTGTAAAA
>JBDTMM010000158.1:0-5849 GCA_039934275.1 Flavitalea sp.
ACTCAAAATCCAATGCTTTGTGATACAGATCTTCCAGGTTCATACAAATAGATATAATGCAAAAGTACTAAATGAACTAACTTAAGACGGCTAAAACGATTGTATGTCGTTGAAATCAACTATCACCGTACTGCTGGCTATAACTATGTCCTTGTCCCAGGGCCAGGAAGAATTTGTTCCGGCCCCGTCTGCATACATTACAAACTTCCCGTTCAAATTGTTGACAGGTGGCATCATCACTTTTAAAGCGAGGCTCGCAGAATATCCCGATTCGTTAAATTTTATTCTTGATACCGGAAGCGGAGGCATTTCGCTAGACTCTACCACCGCCATCAAACTTGGAATTAAAACTGACTTAAGCGACCGCACCATTCGTGGTATTGCCGGCATAAGAAAAGTAAAATTTGCTTATCATCATTCGCTCGTATTGCCGGGTTTGAAAGTTGACAGCCTTGATTTTCACATTAACGATTACGAACTTTTGTCAAGCGTTTATGGGGAAAAGATCGATGGAATTATCGGGTATAGTTTTTTGTCAAGATATATCGTTCACGTCAATTACGACAGCTCTCAGATTTCTGTACATACAAGGGGCACCATCAAATACCCAAAGGGTGGTTATTTATTGAAACCCTTTCTTGTAAATATTCCCGTTACTACTGCAGTGATTAGAGACGAGCGACAGGTAAGTGCGCGCTTTTATTTTGATACTGGCGCGGGCATGTGCTTGTTATTATCGAGCGATTTTGTAAGCGACAGTGTTTTCATCAGGGGAAAATCCAAATGGTACTTATCCCAGGCCGAAGGGCTGGGAGGAAAGACCCCAATGAAACAGGGAGTTATAAAACAGGTAAAAATTGGCCCATATAAATTTAAAAAAGTGCCCACATTTATTTTTGATGATGATTATAACATTACATCGTACCCATATCTCGGTGGCCTGATAGGAAATGATCTGCTGAAAAGATTCAACCTCATTATCAATTACGAAAAAAGGGATATTCACCTGCTGCCCAATTCTCACTTCCGCGAACAGTTCGATTATTCCTATACCGGCCTTGGAATGTATGTACTGGATGACGAAATAACGATCGTTGATGTAATGAGCAATTCTCCCGCAGAAAGGGCAGGTTTCAAATCGGGCGATATCGTTATGGCCGTGGCAAATAACTTCTCAAAGAATATTCAGACCTACAAAAACCTGATGCAAACTCCTGGTCAGCGGGTAAAAGTGGTGGTTAACCGCGACGGTCATCCCCTGATTTTAACCCTAAGGGTTATGAACGTGATGAGGTAGTTTATCATTAATTTGCAGCCCTTATGCTACAATTTAACCGGTTTACCCTCGATAACGGCCTCAGGGTAATCGTTCATGAAGACAATTCAACCCCAATGGCCGTAGTAAACGTGATGTACGATGTAGGTGCAAGGGATGAAGACCCTACCAAAACCGGCTTCGCCCATTTATTCGAGCACCTGATGTTTGGCGGCAGCATCAACATCCCCGATTTTGAAACCCCGATCAACATGGCGGGAGGAGAAAATAATGCGTATACCAGCAATGATGTAACGAATTATTATATCCAGCTTCCCGCTGAAAACCTGGAAACGGCCCTGTGGCTCGAAAGCGACAGGATGTTGTCGATTGCCTTCAATGAAAAAAGCCTGGAAGTGCAACGCAAGGTGGTTATAGAAGAATACAAGGAGCATTATATTAATAAACCTTATGGTGAAGTTTGGTTCCGCCTGCGCGAGATGGCATACCAGCAACATCCATACCGGTGGATGACGATAGGAAAGGATCTTAGTCATATTGAAAATGCGGCATTGCCGGATGTAGAAGCCTTTTTCCGCAAACACTATACTCCTGTAAACGCGATACTTGTCGTTGCGGGAAATATAAAAACGGATGAAGCAAAAGTGCTGATAGAAAAATGGTTTGGCGACATTCCTGCAGGCGAAAAATATGTAAGGAATATTCCTGCGGAACCGACACAAACCTCTCCGCGCCGCAAAGAAATCAAAGCACACGTTCCCATCGATGCCTTTTACAAATGCTGGCACATGGGCGCCAGACTGGATCATGGATATTATGTTGCGGATCTTATTACAGAAGTGCTCGGCGGTGGAAGTTCATCAAGGTTGTATCAGCGGCTGGTAAAGGAAGAACAAATTTTCAGCAATATAGAAGTATATCAGTTTGGAACGATAGACAGGGGATTGGTGGCGATTGAAGGAAAACTGGTGAAAGGCGTGCATATGAAAGATGCCGAAAAAGCCATCGCGGATGAGCTTGAAAAAATGAAGCACACGGAGATCACCGAGAAGGAGCTTACCAAGGTAAAGAACAAAACAGAATCCGCTATTGCTTTTGAAGACATGACCGTGATGACGCGTGCAAACAATCTTGCATTTTATGAATTGCTTGGCGATGCAAATTTGTTTAATACCGACCGCGATAAATATTTTGCGGTTACCACGTCAGATATCCTTGAGTATAGTAAACAAATATTTGACGAAAATAACTCCAGCACGCTGTATTACTATAGCGAAAACTGAGTTGAATATAACAACCTTCCCGCCCTCCACTATTCCTTGCCCCCTTTGCGATACTATTTCGCATGAAAGGAATAACGCAATGGAATCGCGAAGGACGCAAGGCAGAATTGGTTTGATGAATTAATAGAAAAGAAGAAAAATTTATGCTGAACAGAATAACTCCTCCTCCCATAAAGGACCCCGTGGATTTCAAGATTCAGCTTCCGAAATACCAGGTTCATAAATTATCGAATGGTGTGGAAGTATTCGCATTGAATATGGGAACCGAAAACACCATGATGATCAATTGGGTTTTCTTTGCAGGCAATAGTTACGAGAAAAAGAAGACAGTGGCAGCTGCAACAAATCATTTATTGAAAAACGGAACTTCGCATCTTTCTGCCTATGAACTGAATGACCACTTTGAATTTTTCGGTTCTTATTTAAGCAGGCAGTGCCACCACGAAACCGCCGATATTGTTTTGCATTGTTTGAGTAAGCACGCAGAACAATTAATTCCGGTAGTAAGTGAAATTGTGTCCGATAGTGTATTTCCTGAAAGAGAACTCGAAATATTTATTCAAAACTCAAAGCAAAAGTTGGAAGTCAGTTTGCAAAAATGCGAGTTCGTTGCATCAAGGCTCATAGACGCGAATTTATTTGGGGAACAACATCCGTATGGTAAATACAGCAACCTGCAGGATTATTCAAATCTTGAAAGAAGTGACATCCTCGAATTTTTTGATGATTATTACAAACACGGCAATTGCGCCATTTTTGTTGCAGGAAAATTTCCTGATGGAATAATAGATATGCTGGAAAGGGCTTTTGGTTCATTGCCATTAAAACCGCACAGAAACGCGGATACCGACCTGAAATATGTTTTACAGCCTGCACAGGAAAAAAAACAATTGCTCATCAATGATAAGGATGGCGTTCAGGCTGCGATAAGATTAGCAAGACCATTCCCGAACAGGCATCACCCCGACTTTATAAAGGCGCTTGTGCTGAATAATGTTTACGGTGGATTTTTTGGATCGAGACTAATGGGGAATATTCGCGAAGACAAAGGGTATACATATGGAATTTACAGTTACCTGATGAACCACATTCATGACGGCGGCTGGCTGATCAGTACAGAGGCAGGCCGCGAAGTGAGCGACGCCACTATAAAGGAAATTTATTCCGAAATGGAAGACCTGAGAGAGGATTTGATAGATGAGGAAGAACTAAAAATGACCAAGAATTACATGGTGGGTACGATACTTGGCGAACTCGATGGGCCCTTTCAGGTACTGGCGCGATGGAAAAACCTTCTCCTTAACAATCTTGATGAAAATTATTTTTATGAAGCCATAGATACCATAAGAATGGTTGGTGCAGAAGAATTACAGGGACTGGCAAAAAAATACCTGGTACCCGATGAGTTTTATGAATTAGTTGTAATCTAAATTCATTACATGTATTTCAACCGTAAGGACCTGTCCGACGAGCAAATGATACATTTTTATCGTAGCATCCTTTTACCGAGAATGATCGAAGAAAAAATGTTGTTATTGCTAAGGCAGGGGAAAATAAGCAAGTGGTTCAGTGGAATCGGCCAGGAGGCGATCTCTACCGGGGTTACGCTTGCACTTGCGGAAGACGAATGGATCATGCCCCTGCACCGAAATCTCGGTGTGTTTACTACGCGACATCTTCCCCTGAAAAAATTATTTAAACAATGGCAGGGTCACCGCGACGGTTATAGTAAAGGAAGAGAAAGAAGTTTTCATTTCGGAACAGCGGAACATTTTATTTGTGGCATGATTTCTCATCTTGGTCCTCAACTCGCAATTGCCGACGGCGTAGCGCTTGCATATAAATTAAAAAAGCAAAATAAGGTAGCAGTTGTATTTACAGGTGAGGGGGGAACAAGCGAAGGCGATTTTCATGAGGCGCTTAATATCGCTGCCGTCTGGGACCTGCCCGTTATATTCGTTATTGAAAATAATGGATACGGATTAAGTACGCCGGCAACTGAACAATACCGTTGCGAAACTTTAGTGGAACGCGCTAAGGGATATGGAATGGAAGGAATAAAAATCGATGGCAATAACATACTAACGGTTTACGATACCATTAAGGGTGTGAAGGATTATTGCATTAAAAAACAAAAACCTTACCTGGTAGAATGCTCCACTTTCAGGATGCGCGGTCACGAAGAATCAAGCGGAGTAAAATACATCCCTGAATATTTATTTGATGTTTGGGAAAAGAAGGATCCGGTAATAAAATTTGAAACTTTTTTAGTAGAAAGCGGGATACTTACCGAAGAATTACGGGCCGGGATCCACGAAGAATTAAAAAATTATATAGAAGAAGAACTACATGGCGGTGCTGATGTTGCTGCAATAAATCCAGATACGAATGAAGAACTGAGAGACGTTTATGCTCCTCTGGTGCCAAATAAAAAAGCTTTTTCTGAAGAAGGTCTATTGGCCAACCGATCAGCATATATCCCTATACGTTATATCGATGGTATTCGTGAGGGATTGCACCAGTCGCTACATAGGCATCCCAATTTAATTTTGATGGGTCAGGACATTGCAGAGTATGGTGGTGCATTTAAAATAACAGAAGGATTTGTAGAAGAATTTGGGAAGGACAGAATACGCAATACACCATTGTGCGAAAGCGGGGTGCTGGGAACTGCGCTGGGATTAAGTTTGGAAGACTTTAAATCTGTAGTGGAAATGCAGTTTGCAGATTTTGTAAGTTCCGGATTTACGCAGATCATTAATAATCTTGCGAAAATTTATTACCGCTGGGAACAGCATGCGGATGTGGTGATAAGAATGCCTGCCGGCGCGGGTGTAGGTGCGGGACCATTCCATTCCCAGAGTAACGAAGCCTGGTTCACACATACGCCCGGGTTAAAAGTAATTTATCCATCATCCGCAAAAGACGCAAAGGGACTTTTAATTGCAGCCATCAATGACCCCAATCCCGTAATGTTTTTTGAACATAAGGCGCTATATCGAAGCATCAGTGACGAAGTGCCCGCAGAATATTATACTATTGAAATTGGAAAAGCGAATGTTACACAGGAGGGTGAGGATATTTCTATTATCACTTATGGCATCGGTGTTCACTGGGCGATGGAATATGCGGCGGAAAATTCCGGTATCTCCCTTCACATACTTGATCTGCGTACGTTACTTCCACTCGATTATGAAGCCATTCACGAGGCGGTAAAAAAAACAGGAAAGGTTTTATTATTGCATGAGGATACACTAACCGGTGGCTTAGGAGGAGAGATTGCCGCATGG
>JBDTMM010000159.1:0-5846 GCA_039934275.1 Flavitalea sp.
GTGCTCGCAGTGGTTAGCTCGGGATTGTATTTATCGTTCCGCGCCACAGAAATATTTTCGCATAGCAGCCGCTTGCAAACCTATGCTGTGTGGTCAACAGTGGGCTTTGTATTGAATGCCCTGGTGTTTATTCTGATCGGGTTACAATTGAGAACAATCATTCAGAATTTTGAAAAAGGTGAGTTGCCAAAACTGGTACTTTATGGCGTGGTGATCAGTATCGTTGGCTTGATCATTCGTTTATTATGGACGATCCCGGCCACGTTATTACCACGCATACTAAGCAGGAAAATTAGAGAGACGGAAGAATTCGATAAGCGGTTTATTTTTATTTTCAGCTGGGCGGGGATGAAAGGAATTGTATCGATGGCAGCCGCGCTTTCTATACCATTGCTCGCATCAAATGGAACAAAATTTCCGTTGCGGGCGGAAATAATATTTATTACGTTCATTGTCATCTTATTTTCACTTCTCGTGCAGGGAGTTACGCTTCCGCTTTTAGTAAAAAAATTAAAACTACCCAAGTACTCGGTACTTGCAGAAGAATTTGAGGTACGTTTAAAAATAATGGGGCAAACCACGAAATACATCGAGCAGCACCTCGACAAGGTTGACGATGGAGTTCGTGAAAGATTATTATCAAATTATAAACTGCGCTACCAGATGCTGGAGCAAAGCGAGGTTCCCGACAGAGTGGCAAAGGGCGAAAACCCCGCAACCACTGTATTCAACCAATTTGGCGAATTGCAATTGCAATTATTACAGCGCGAAAGAGACCTTGCCAATAGTTTTCGTAAAGAAGGAAAAACAAGTGAAGAAGTATTGAGGAAAATAGAAAGGGAAATAGATTTGGAAGAAGGGCGGTTGAGATTGGAATTGTACCAGGATTAACTTTGTTCAATCTTAAATAAAAAAAATAAAATGATGAAATATAAAAATACACTACTGATATTTATTATCCTACTCACCGTTTCAAACTCTATTTTTTCGCAAAAGCTGATAGACTCTCTCGTTTTTACCAATGGGCAAGAACTTAGCATCATAGGAAAATTGCACAACGAAAAAAACTACAACCGCCTGCCCGAATCCTATAATGGAAAAGTTAGGCCCGAAGTTTGGTCGCTCAGTAAGAATTCAGCAGGCATATCCATCCGATTTTTTACAAACGCCACGGTGATTGGAATAAAATGGACAGTTATGGGAGATAACAATATGCCGCACATGACAGCCGTTGGAATAAAAGGAGTTGACCTATATGGCATGATGAATAACAAATGGCAATTTGTTAGTGCAGGTTTACCCCGCGCAAAAAGCAACGCGCTCATTTTATTAAACAATGGCGATGGAATTGGGAGAGAATATTTATTAAATCTACCCTTATATGATGGGGTTGATTCTCTTTCTATCGGAATAAATCCCGGCGCCGCAATATCGTACCCTGTTCAACCCGTGCTTACCACAAAAAAACCCATAGTATATTATGGCAGCAGTATTGCACAGGGCGGTGTAGCCACAAGGCCCGGCATGGCTTACACTAATATTTTAGCAAGGCATCTCGACAGAAGTATAATAAATCTTGGTTTCAGTGGCCAGGGTACATTCGACGAATCCGTTGCGGATGCAATGGCAGAAGCGGATGCTTGTTTATACATCATTGATTGCAATCCGAACACTCAGGAAGACAGCGTGTATGAAGGCGCACTGCGTGTGGTAAAATTATTGAAAATGAAAAAACCATCTATCCCAATCTTACTGGTAGAAGGCTTTCATTATGATACCCCTGAATTCACGAAGAATAAAAATGCGAGCGTGGATAAAAAAAGAAGTGAGCTCGCAAGAGCATATCAAACCTTACAAAAAGAAGGCACCAAACGTTTGTTTTATAAAAAAGGAGATGACCTAATCGGTACTGATCATGAAGGCACAGTGGATGGTGTTCATCCAAACGACATTGGCATGATGCGAATGGCACAATCACTCGATCCCGCAATCAGGGCAATACTGCACGATTAATTATTTCCCTGCGGTAATAAATTTCAGGCAAACGGGTTTTGACATTTCAATCTTCTTACCCGTAAATTTAACGAGGCCCGTTTTTGGGTTCCTGCTGAAAATAATAATTTCATCGCTATTGCCATTTGCAACCAATACAAATTTTCCTGTTGGATCAATAGCGAAACTGCGTGGACCTTTTCCTAATGTAGATTGGCGGCCCGCATATTTAAGTGTACCATTTTTACTGATGGAATAAATCAATAATTCATTACTCACTTCGCGATTGGTGGCGTATAAAAATTTGCCGTCTGCAGAAATATGGATATCGGCCGCCTCAATGATTCCTGAAAATCCCGGAGGAAGCATTGTTATAGAATCCAGTGGGGTTAATTTTCCATCATTATAATTATAAGCATTTACCGATCCACCCATTTCATTTACCACATACACAAATTTGCCATTGGGATGAAAGGTGATGTGCCTTGGACCAACACCGGGTTTTGTATCTACATAAGCGGGTTCCATTGGTGTTAACGGTGTAGCGCTTGTTGAATCGAATTTATATACGAATATTTTATCGAGGCCAAGGTCGGCGGATAATAAATATTTATTATCGGGAGATAAAACAGTTGAGTGAACATGCGGTTTTGATTGGTTCACGGAATCGATGCCGTGGCCCTCGTGTTGTATCTTCTGCACATTCGTATCGAGCGATCCATCGGCATTAACGCGAACGGCGCACAAACTTCCTCCACCATAATTTGCACCAAAAACAAAATTATCCGCGCTGTCTACTTCCACGTAACAGGGTGCGCCTCCTGTTGGCGCACTGTTGATATAAGTAAGTTCCGCAGTTAGTGGGTCAAAGTGAAAAGCACTGATACCGCCTTTACCCTTCCCCACCTCACTCACTGCATAAACTTTTTTCTGGTCCCTGCTCACACTTAGATAAGAAGGATTTTCTGTTGCCGGAGATTTCGTTTTATAATTAAATGCCCCCGTCTTTGAATCAAAGTCATACACGTAGATCCCTTCACTTTTCCCTGGGCTCGTGTAGGTTCCGATCAGTAAATAAAAATGCTCGTCTTTCGAAAATTGTGCATTTACCGAATGGAGTAGTATAAGTTGTATAACTGCAAGAATTACGACTTTCATTGTTATAAATTAAATTATTAATTTCTATGTAGCAAGAGGCGGTCCTCCAGGAACCGTGACAGGCTTGTGTGGAGCTTTTTTGGTAACGCGCGTTCCTTTAAAAGTGGCCGTTCTGTATTCTCCCATATAAATAGAGCCACTCATCGATTCACCGTCAAGCACACCCGAAAATATGTAAGTGATGTTGTCGCCGGGTATTTTGTAAAGGCTTGTCAATTTAACTACGTCGCCCTCAATTGTTCCGGCAAGGTCCAGTGTAACATAATTAGTCTGATGGGATCCGTTGATCCAATTGCCATCCTGCTCAATTGTTACAGCATGATGAGTGGAGCTGCTGAAAAATCTGATCAACATATCCCAATGCCCTGCAATATTTGCTACCGGCGCTTTCATTGTTGTTGTTCGTGCGGGCCTTTTTTCTGAAAGTATAGGGAGCAACCGGTCTGCGACAAGTTTATCTTCACCCATCTGCATCTGGCCGGTGGTAATTACAATACTTGTTGGTCCTGTTTCATTTGCACGCGCACCTGCGCTGCCGAGTGCGATCCTTGGTTTGTTTCTTCCCACGATTTCTGCCACTTCTTCACCGGTAAGATTTAATTTTTGCGGATCCCAGCTGATGTGCAATTGAGGACTGTGGTTACCGATACCTTCAGGTTCTACCACTTCTGTTTTTATACCTTCGATTTTTAAAAGTTGTTTGGAGATATTATCCAGCCAGCCCAGCCATTTTTTCCATTCTGCACCGTGATCCATCGATTTCCAAGCTTCCACTGCTGCAAGCATTCCGATCATTTCTTCACGGCCCACTTTATTATCGCGTCCGGGACCATGATGCGGTGAGCTCGCCTGCCACGCAGACATCAGCAACTCCTTATCTCCCAGTAACAATCCTGCACACTGTGGCCCGCAAAGCGCTTTACCACCGCTATAGGCAACCACCGTGGCGCCGCGTTGTAAATGAATACATGGAATGGTGAGATCCTCAGCAGCAGCATCAACCAGTACAGGAATGTTTTTTTGCTTTGCTATTTTTGAGATTTCTTCCAACGGAAAAAGATCGTTTCTTTTTGCAGAAAGGTAAATGAGGGCAGTTCTATCACACAGTGCATTCACCAGTTCTTCCATGGTATCTACATTAATGACCTTCACCCCTACATTTCTTATCCCGTGGTCATATACACTCCGGGCAATGGTCGGGATCACCACTTCGGTTCTTTCAAAACCAGTTAGGTTTGGAACGCGAATTAATTTTTCGGGGTTGCCGCCTGTAACGCATGCAAGCGCCACGTGTTTTAATCCTGCTGCACAACCCGCCGATACCATTCCCCACGGAGCCCCCGTTATTTCAGCCAGCTTTTTTCCGATTCCGTCTGCAAGTTCATCATATTGTACAAAGCTTTTGGAAGCTCTGTCCATAGCCGTGCGTACGGATGTTCTTTCGAGTGATCCGCCTATAATCGTAAATGTTCCGCGGCAATTGATTAAGGGCTCCACACCAAGGGTGCGAAAAATATTATCGTCGCCGGCTGCGTCGTAATTGCTATTCAAATTTTATTTTTTGAAAGTATTGTAATGAATGAAATCCAGTGAGCATTGTTGGTGACCATGAGTATTCATTTTGTTTGCCATTATCGTAATCGATCCTACAAAAATTTGCGTCCCAAACGGTACCGCTTACCGGAGGTGAGTTAGGCAGCAATGCAAGCACCTGGTAAGGAAAAAACAATTCGGCTGTCCACGACGTTATACTCGCTCCAATTTCCTGCTTTCCGCCGTTGATTTTTACCTCCCTTTTTATCAGCTTATCTTCTTTATTTTCTCCGCTCCACGGAGACCATGCTATTGAGTTCTTTCCAAATCTCGCTAGGGTTAATATGAGTTCTTTTCTCAACGGATTGATCTCGTACTCAAAATATGGAGGCTTTGTTGGATCGGGATGAAAGAAAACTTCGAACACATCTCCATCATAAATATTTTCACCATCGTTCCAGTTCTGTGTGGTGATCTTTTTATCCTCCCCCCAGAACAACAAATAAAGTCCCTTTTCAGAATACATCATTTTGCTTTTTGATGCATAGGGCAAACCGTCTTTTTGTAAAAGAGTGAAGGGTGTCCAACCCGTTTTGTCCCATTCCTTATTGTCTCCCACCCCGCTCACATCGAAGTCATTGCATTTTTTGATGATGTACAGCAAAGCAGAATCAGTAGCGTGATTAATGGAGGACGGCTGACGCGAAGAATTACCCATACCTGGGGAAAATATATTCGACAAGAATATCAGCAAAGAAAAATTTGCAAGCAGAAAATAGGTTTGAATTCTCATGATTGTACACTTTGACGCTGTTTTTTTTATTTCACAGCAAATATTTAACCTTTTTTGGGTGCCGCACCGCCTTTTCGAACATTTGTTACTTCCAAAGTGGTAGCATCACTCGCATTCTTACCAAATCTTGCACGGATATAAGTAACGATCGAAGCGATCGCGTGATCGTCCAGGTAACCGCCGTGCGCTGGCATCATACCGTTATACGACTTTCCCGCAACCGATATCTGACCCTGCAATCCGTTTAAAATAATGCCGATCAGTCTGTCTTTATCGCCCGTTACATACTCCGAGCCCACCAATGGTGGAAAACGGTTATTGTCGCCCCTGCCGTTTTGCTGGTGGCAGTTTGCACAATAGGTATCGAACA
>JBDTMM010000160.1:0-5828 GCA_039934275.1 Flavitalea sp.
GCAGGAAAACAGGAAGTTGATTATTTTCTTTTACCACCCTCGAAGGCAATTAAGTTCTCGAGTACATAATAAACGATGGGGCAGAACTCCACATTTTTTAAGGTAAGATCCTGCTTTTTTATAAACACGTCCTCATCGGTATAGGGGAAACGGTGGCAGTCGGAGGGGCGTACGTCATAAATGCTGCATTTATTATCCTCGGCAAGAAAGGGACAGGGAGTTGATTTCACCACGTAGTCGCCATCATCATCTACTCTAAGGTAGGTTTCGATAAAGTCGCCCTCTTTCATCTTAAAGTGCTTCGATAGCCTTTTTATATCGGGTGTTTTAAAGCGGGGTGAATATTTCTTGCAACAGTTGGCGCACTTTAGACAGTCTATTTTTTCGAAGGCTTCTTCGTGGTATTCGGGTAGTTGTTTTAGAACGGTGTTTTTATCGGCCCTGTGTAAATATTTAATATAGATTTTTTTGCGCTCCTTTGATTTCTTCTCCCAGTTCTGTAATAGCGCATCATTCATGGGTGCAAGGTAGTTTCTTTATCTCTCTTCGCGCCCTCCGCGAATCCTCAGCTTTTTTTGCGATACTCTTTATGCGTAGATGGTATCGCAAAGAACGCGGAGGACCGCAAAGAGATTAAGGTAACGTAAAATAATGCTGCCCATCATCATATTCTTTTTCAAGCGCGTTGATGATCACCTGCAAATGCTGTTCATTGCTCAGGAAATCGGCGTTTGAAGCGTCTATAAAAAGCGTTTTTATATTGTGCTGGCGGATGTAGTGGGTGTATGTTTCCTGAATATTAAACAGGTATTCGTCGGGTATGCTTTGCTCATATGACCGGTTTCTTTTCCTTATATTCTTCTGTAATTTTTGTACCGGGACGTGTAAATAGATCAGCAGATCGGGCTGAATAAGCTGGGCCCGGATAATATCGTATAGCTTTTGGTATAGCCGGAACTCTTCTTCCGACAGGTTAACCTTGGCAAAAAGCAGGCACTTGGTAAACAGATAATCGCTGATGGTAACATTATGAAAAAGATCCTTGGTGTGGATCAGTTCCTTTAGCTGTTTATATCTTTCCGCCATAAAAAACAGCTCCAGCGGAAATGCATACTGTTGCGGATTTTCGTAAAATTTCGGCAAAAACGGATTGTCGGCAAATTCTTCAAGAATCAGCCTGGTATTAAAATGTTTCGACAAAAGATGAGCAAGGGTGGTTTTTCCCGCTCCTATATTACCCTCGATTGCAATAAAATGATAGTTCATGATGTTGAGCGCGCTCCTTACAAAGAAATACGAAAAGCGTCAAACGACTTACAATTTTTTTACAATAAGGGGGTCACTGCATTCATTAAGCAGCTGCGATACGGGCTTAAAGAAAATGGGATGAATATACGCTGCAGCAATCTCATTGAGGGGCTCCAGCACAAACTTTCTTTCAGAGAGGTGAGGATGTGGTATGATGAGACCTGGCTGATGGATCACTTCATGATTAAAAAATATAATATCTATGTCAATCAGACGCGGGCCGTTTTTCTCCTTCCTGTCGCGGCCCATTTGATTTTCAATCAGGAGTATGATGGTGAGGATTTCCCTCGCGCTTAACTGTGTTTCCACCAGTATTACCTGGTTAAGGAACATTTCCTGGTCTGTTTTGCCCCAGGGTGCTGTTTCATAAACAGCCGAACGGTCTACGATCCTGCCACAGCGTTCCCCAAGCAGTTGTGCGGCCACTTTTAGGTGATCTTCCCTTGTGCCCATGTTCCCACCCGTTAATAAATATGCATAATTCATCGGCTTGCAATGTAACGGGTTAACAATAAAAAACAAGGTTTTCTAACGGGTATCGGTACATTTGCTGTCGCAATAATCGACCCTTGCACGCAATAATTCTCTACCATGAATAGTTTTTTCAAGACATTCTTTGCGGCCCTGCTCGCATTGGTCGCCTTTTCTGTAATTACCACCGTTATCAGTATTATAATATTGGTGGCGGTTTCAAGCGCGGTTATGTCTGGCAATAAAAACGGAGTGCTCAGCGACAATTCCGTTATTGTGGTTGATCTTAATAATAATTATAAAGAATTATCAGAACCCGGATTGCTGTCGAGTTTAGGGCAGGGTGTTGATAATGACGTTCCCTCTTTGTACGACCTGGTGAGAATGATTAGGCATGCGAAAACCGATAATTCGATCAAAGGAATATATCTTAAATGTGATGGCAACGACAATGGTTTTGCGTCTTCTGAAGAAATAAGGTCTGCACTGATCGACTTTAAGTCGGGCGGTAAATTTGTATTTGCCTATGCAAATGTGATCTCGCAAAAAGCATACTACATTGCCAATGCTGCCAACAGGTTGTATTGCCATCCCAGGGGTGGGGTCGACTGGCACGGATTTGCAATGCAAATGCCCTTTATAAAAGGAACACTTGAAAAACTGGAAATAGAACCACAGATATTTTACGCGGGAAAATTTAAAAGCGCCACAGAACCACTCCGCGAATACCAGATGACCGACGCCAACAAATTGCAAAGCTCGGAACTCATGTTCGACCTGTACAGTAACCTTCTGATTAAAACTTCTTCTGCCCGGGAAATCGATACGGCTACACTTCATCGTTATGCCGACTCTAACAGGGTTGAATTTGCATCGCAGGCGCTGCAGAATAATATGGTGGATGGATTGAAATACGATGACGAGGTGAAAGATGAGATCAGGGGCAGACTAAAAATAGCAAAAGATGCAACGATCAATTTTATCAGTGTTGGCAAATACGCTTCTTCCGTTAATTTTAAAAAATATGGCAAGGGAAGGATCGCGTTAATATATGCAGAAGGAAATATTGTCGACGGTTCAGCAGAAAGAAAAAATATAGGGGGAGACACCTATAAGAACATTATCAGGAAAGCAAGACTGGATAAAGACATCAAGGCAATTGTGATAAGAATTAATTCTGGCGGCGGCAGCGCCATGGCCAGCGAAGTGATCTGGCGCGAGATCATTCTCGCAAAAAGAGTAAAACCGGTTGTAGTGAGTTTTGGTGACGTGGCAGCATCGGGTGGATATTATATAGCCTGTGGTGCAGATAGTATTTTTGCCGAATCGACTTCTATCACCGGTTCGATAGGTGTATTTGGAATTTTACCAAATATGCAAAAATTCTTCAATGATAAATTAGGAGTAACGTTCGATGAAGTGAAAACATCCCCTGATGCAAACTTCATGAGCGTTACCAAACCGTTGACACCGTCTCAACGCTTGTTCTTTCAAAATGAGATCGACACCATTTATGCGGGCTTTAAATCAAGAGTGGCGGAAGGAAGAAAAAAATCTGTTGAATATATAGATAGCATTGCGCAGGGCCGGGTGTGGAGCGGTTCGAGGGCATTGAAACTTGGATTGATCGACAGGATTGGCAGCCTCGACGATGCGATAGCCTCTGCAGCATCAAAAGCAAAACTCACGGATTACCGCCTATCTGAATATCCGGAACAAAAATCTTTCCTTGAATCCCTTCTTTCAAAAAAATCTGACGACTTAAAAGATGCGGCGATTAAAGAAGAACTGGGTGCAGAAGGATACAAAACATACATGACCATTAAAAATATGCAGCAGTTTATCGGAAAGGCACAGGCCCGGCTGCCTTTTGAAATTACCATTGAATAATAAGCAAACCATAATAATATTTCGTAGATATATATTTCATGCCTAAACCCTACAGTCAGCTCCGGGCAATGCTTTCCATTACCCGAGGAAGTTTGAAGGCCATTTTCAGAAGTCCAAGTGCGGTTATTTTCAGCTTCGCCTTTCCACTAATTTTCATTTTGGTTTTTGGATTTATCGGTAGTGGAGGAAGGCCCGCCTTAAAGGTGGCTTTCGATCCGCAAACAGACACCACATCTATTCTTTATACGGCCATAAAGTCTGTGAGCGGTATCGTAGTACTAAATCAAAGCAACGACACTTTAAGAAATGAATTGTCAAAGGGACGGATCACAGCAATAATGGCGCTGAGAAAAAATGCACAGGGAACCCCGGCATATAGTATCAGGATAATTACTTCCAATGCAGTAAATCCACAGAATGTGCGGGTACTCCGTTCGATACTTGAAGAAGTAATAAATAATATTAACAGAAAGATATTTCCGGAGAATTACACCTTTGCTGCTATTAGTAATGAAGTGGAAACTGTTCCGGGACGAGTGTACAGAACGATAGATTTTATACTTCCCGGTCAGCTTGGATTTTCATTATTGAGCGCGGGCGTTTTTGGTGTGGCATTTATATTTTTCAGTCTCAGGCAAACGTTGGTTTTGAAAAGATTTTTTGCCACGCCAATAAAGCGGTCATACATCGTTTTTGGTGAGGCGCTGAGCAGAGTTATTTTCCAGATGAGTACCGCAATCGTTATTCTTCTTATCGGCCACTTTGCATTTCATTTCACATTGGTGCATGGTTTTGTTACACTGATAGAATTGTTATTTCTGAGCTTTCTGGGCCTCGCTGTTTTTATGGGCTTTGGTTTTGTGGTGAGCGGACTTGCAAAAAGCGAAAGTTCTATTCCACCATTTGCGAACCTGTTTACGCTACCACAGTTCCTGCTTGCAGGAACTTTTTTTCCGGTAGAAGATTTTCCAACATGGCTGCAACCAATATGTAAAATACTTCCTCTTACACACCTGAATAACGCCATGCGTAACGTAGCGTTTGAAGGTGCGAGCCTTGCCGATTGTGGTACTGAACTGGGGATATTGCTGATATGGGGTGTAGTGGCCTACGCACTTGCTATTAAGTTTTTTAAATGGGGAGATTAATTATTGACCTATGATGAAAATCATCAAGCTGGGTATTATCAGCGTTATCGCATTTTCACTGCTGCTAACTGCAATGTCGCTATTGTTTCCTTCGCAGGTGCGGGTTTCGAGGGCCATTAATATTAGTGGTTCCAGGGAAGATATCAGGAAAATAATAAGAGATGTTAAAAATTGGCCTCAATGGAACGTATTGTATAATGATAAGGTGAAGGTGGATATTATTTCTTCAGATTCTGAAATGATTCATTCGAGGTGGCAGTACAGGAATAATATTTTAAACAGCTCTTTTCGAACGGAAGAGTCTGCAAATATCACTGTTGTACAATGGTATTTTGATTTTAAGGTGAAGTGGTATCCCTGGCAAAAACTGGGAACGATGCTATTCGATAAAGAATTTGGTACGCCAATGGAAACCTCCTTACATAATCTTAAAAAACTGATGGAGAACTCTCCGTAACTTTCGCTTTCTTTCTTTTAAATAAAATAAACAATTATGAGGCAGATTTTTTTCTTATCACTTATCCTGGTTACCGCATTTACCGAATGTAGCAGTCAGCCTGTTAAAAGTCCACGGGTTACTGCAGAAGGTAAGGATGTAAAAATTACATACGGCCAACCATCAAAAAATGGAAGGGTTATTTATGGTGAGCTCGTTCCTTACGGAAAAGTATGGAGGGCTGGAGCCAATGAAGCAACAGAAATTACTTTCGCAAAAGACGTTACTTTTGGAGGCAAACCTGTTAAAAAAGGCACTTATTCATTATTCACTATCCCTACCGATTCTGACTGGACATTCATTCTGAATTCACAGCTGAAACAATGGGGCGCTTATGGTTATGATGAAGTAAAAAACAAAGACGTTGCCCAGGTAACTGCAAATTCTAAAAAAATAGACAACGAAGTTGAAAAGATGACCTTCCATTTTGATGACCAGAATAACCTGGTGCTTGAGTGGGACAAAACGCAGGTTTCGGTTCCGATTAAATAATTAATTGATTTTTTTTAAACCAC
>JBDTMM010000161.1:0-5751 GCA_039934275.1 Flavitalea sp.
CAGTTTTTCCACCACGAAATCTATTTCCTCCCGAGTGTTAAATTTACTGAAAGAAAACCGGACGGTAACCTGATTGGGGTTATTATTAATTGTCCTGATCACATGAGAACCCTGGTCTGCGCCACTGGTACAAGCACTGCCACCACTTGCGCAGATATTATTTATATCGAGGTTAAAAAGGATCATTTCCGATTTTTCGGTCTTAGGGAAAGACACACTTAGTACCGCGTACAATGATCTGCCGAGCGGATCGCCGTTGAAAGAAATATCTTCAATATTCTTAGACAACTCGTCCATCATGTATAACTTCAGCCCCGATACATAGGTGCTTTCGTTTTCAAAATGCGCTGTCGCCAATTCAAGCGCTTTTGCAAATCCAACGATGCCATAAATATTTTCCGTTCCTGCGCGCATGTTGCGTTCCTGCGAACCACCATGGATAAAGGGTTTTATCTTTACATTTTCATTGATATATAAAATACCAACGCCTTTGGGTCCATGAAATTTATGCCCCGCAGCGGTAATAAAATGTACGGGGGTATTACGCAGGTCGAAGGGAAAGTGACCAACGGTTTGAACTGTGTCGGAATGAAACACCGCGCCATAAGGTTTACACATTTCACCGATGGTATGGATGTCTGCGATATTGCCTATTTCATTATTGGCGTGCATCAACGTTACCAAACACTTTCCATCGCTATCTGCCAATATGGTTTGCAAATGGTCAAGGTCGATATGGCCATCAGGGAGTGCGTTCACAAAACTTAGAGCCGCTTCGCCGCGATGCTGTAAATATTCTACGGTGTGAAGGGTTGCGTGGTGCTCGAGCTTCGAGGTAATAATGTGTGTACAATTAAGATCCCTAACCGATGAAGTGATCGCGGTATTGGAACTTTCTGTTCCTCCCGAAGTAAAAAATATTTCAGCGGGATGGGCATTTAATATTGCGGCCACCTTTTTTCTGGCCGTTTCAATGGCCATACGATTTTCGCGGCCATAAGAATATATAGAAGACGGGTTACCGAATTTTTCAGTGAGGTAGGGCATCATTACCTCCAACACCTCACCATCAAGCGGAGTGGTAGCCGCGTTGTCAAGGTAAATTCTATTCATATTTGGTTTCAGGGTAAAAGACAAAAGTAATAAGTAAAATTGATACACTCTTCTTTGCGCCTTTGCGTGCAACTCGCTTTGCAGTCCGGTTTCACGCAAAGGCGCAAAGAGTAGCGCAAAGGCGCAAAGGTTAACTGAATTCGCGGATGTCCTTCATCAATCTTGCCGCAATATTGTTTGCAGTGGTTTCAAAACTACTTTCAGCGTAGATTCTGATGATGGGCTCCGTGTTCGAAGTACGCAAATGAACCCAATCGCTATCGAATTCAATCTTCAACCCATCATCTGTATTAACAGGATATTTCTTGTATTTGTTTTTTATCTGATCAAATATCTCCGTAACATTTACACCTTTGTTCAGTTCTATTTTATTTTTTGAGATGAAGTAGTCAGGATATTTTGCCCTGAACGATTTCATTCCATTGCGATGATTGGATAAGGAGCTAAGAAAAAGCCCTATGCCTATCAGTGCATCACGGCCGTAGTGCAGGTCCGGAACAATAATTCCGCCATTTCCTTCGCCGCCTATTACCGCATTTACTTCTTTCATTTTATTTACCACGTTCACCTCTCCCACTGCCGATGGTGTGTACTCTCCCCCATGCTTAAGCGTAATTTCTTTCAATGCCTTAGTGCTGCTCATATTACTGACGGTATTGCCCGGTCTTTTTCCAAGCACGTAATCGGCCACGGCCACCAAAGTGTATTCTTCGCCGAACATGCTACCGTCTTCACACACAAAACACAAACGGTCAACGTCTGGATCCACTGCGATGCCGATATCGGCCTTATGTTTTCTTACTGCTGCGCTGAGTTCGGAAAGATTTTCGGGAAGTGGTTCGGGATTGTGAGCGAATTTTCCGTCGCAATTACCATTCAGCAGAATCACTTCCTCAACACCCAACGCCTTCAGTAGTGGAGGAATAAATAAACCCCCGGTGGAATTAACCACATCCACCACTATTTTGTAATTCTTCTTTTTAATATTTTCTACCTGTACCAGAGGATAATTTACCACTGCGTCTATGTGTTTTCTCAGGTAAGTATTGTCGGTGGTAGTGGTTCCTAATTTTTCTACGGATGCAAAGTTAAAGTCTTCTTTTTCAGCCCTGTCAAGAACAATGGCGCCATCTGCTGCGCTGATGAATTCGCCTTTATGGTTTAAAAGTTTCAGGGCGTTCCATTCACGTGGGTTGTGGCTGGCGGTAATGATAATACCACCTGCAGCCATTTCACCGGTTACCGCGATTTCAACTGTTGGAGTGGTGGATAAACCGAGGTCTATTACATTAAATCCAAGCCCGTTTAAGGTGTTTACCACCAGGTCCTGAACCATCGGACCGCTAATACGCCCGTCGCGTCCAATGACTATCTTTTTATTATCGGATTTTGTTAATAGCCAGCTTCCATATGCGGCGGCGAACCTCACTATATCCAATGGGGTTAGATTATCTCCAGTTTTACCACCTATCGTGCCACGAATGCCCGAAATGCTTTTGATCAATGCCACTTTTCGCGATTTTAGTAAGTACAAAAATAATGGTTTGCCTCCATCGGCGTACACTTTTCAGTACGTACTTTTGCAAATTGGTACTGGGCGGGTAAAGTTTCCTTAGCTTAGTCTAATATTATTATAAATGGGAGAAATTTTTTTGATCCTTGGTCTTATCCTTTTGAATGGCTTGTTCTCAATGGCAGAAATTGCGCTTGTTTCGGCGCGTAAGGCAAGACTGGAAGCACAGGCGAATAAAGGAGATAAAAGAGCAAAGGATGCGCTAGACCTCGCCAATCATCCAGATACCTTTCTATCTACGGTTCAAATAGGCATCACACTTATTGGGATCTTAACTGGTATTATGTCAGGCGAGAAACTAAAGACCGACTTTGTTGAATTCCTCAACCGCTTTCCGTTAATAAACCAGTATAGTAACGGTATCGCTACGGCGATCATCGTAATCATTATCACCTATTTTTCGATGGTACTGGGCGAACTGGTGCCGAAAAGACTTGGTCTGGCACGCCCGGAGGCCATTGCAAAGGCGTTTGCAAAGCCTATGCGCGTGCTTAGTATCGTTACGCATCCCTTTATCTGGCTGCTTTCCAATTCGAGCTATGTGATTGTGAAGTTGTTCAATATAAAAACAAAAGACAACCAGGTAACGGAAGAAGAAATAAAGGCGATCATCAGTGAAGGCACCGAACAGGGCACCATAGAAGAAGCCGAGCAGGAAATTATCGAGCGCGTATTTCATTTAGGTGACCGAACGATTACCTCATTGATGACACACCGCAGCGATATCGTATGGTTCGACATCAACGACAACGAAGCCACTATCAAAGAAAAAATATTACTGGAACCTCATTCGGTGTATCCCATTTGCGAAGGACAAATCGATACAATCAGGGGCGTAGTTTCCATTAAAGATCTTTACGTGTCGGATGATATGACCCTTTTTAGGGACCTCATGCAGCCCCCGTTATACGTTCCGGAAAATAATACCGCATACCAGGTGCTTGAGAAATACAAGCAGTCGAAAATTCACACCTGTTTTATTATTGATGAATATGGCAGCCTATTGGGAATGATCACGCTTAACGACATTCTCGAAGCCATTATCGGCGACATCCCCGAACAGCACATTACCAATTACGAGATCACCGAAAGAGAAGACGGAACTTACCTGGTAGATGGACAGATTCCTTTTTATGACTTCCTGGCCCGCTTCGACAAAACACAGTGGATGAACGAAGGCGAACAGGAATTTGATACACTTGCTGGTTTTATTCTGCACCAGCTCAAACGCATCCCTCATACCGGTGACAAACTCGACTGGGAAGGATTTAATATAGAAATCGTTGACATGGATGCGCAAAGGATCGATAAATTGCTAGTGAACATTTCGCAGGAGATCAAAGAAAATATGTAGCACATGAAAGCAACTGTTCTAGTGGTTGCAACCATTTGTTGTTTGCGATCTTCCGCACAGGATATCAGGAACAATCCCGCTTCAAATCACGGTAACCGGTTCGAGCAGCTTGGTACCATTCTTCCCACACCAAATGAATTTCGTACGGCAAGCGGCGCACCAGGACCAAAATACTGGCAGCAACGCGCGGATTACGATATCAAATGCCAACTCGATGAGAACAATGCAAAATTGACCGGTAACGAAACCATCACGTATTATAATAATTCTCCTGACACGCTTCACTATCTATGGTTACAGCTCGATGAAAATCAGCAAAGCACCATTAAAAATGCAGACTATCAATTTAGTACCGGCATACCAAAAGAATTAAGTGTTGCGCAGGTTAATAAATGGCAACTGGCCGGAACTGATAATAAATTAGGAGTAAATATTACGCAACTTACCAATGCTGCGGGTAAGAAAATAAACTATACCATCAATAAAACAATGATGCGTGTGGATATTCCAATTCCGCTTGCACCAAAACAACAATGTGTTTTGAAAATTGCCTGGAACTTTACATTTACCGATCGCATGGCCAGCGGCGACAGGTGCGGATATGAAAATTTTGAAGAAGGCAACAGGTTGTTTACTGTAACGCAGTGGTATCCAAGAATGTGCGTGTACAGCGACTTCCAGGGATGGCAGAACCTGCAAATGACCGGAACGGAATTCGCATTGGGTTTCGGAAATTTCAAAGTGCACATGACCGTTCCTGCAGATCATATCGTTGGCGCAACGGGGCAGTGCAGCAATTACCAGCAAACACTTTCCACGGCTCAGTATCAAAGATGGAAACTGGCGCAAACCGCGAAACAACCCACCGATATTGTTTCTTTGGAAGAAGTAGTGAAAGGTGAAAAAATAAAAAGCACCCATATGAAAACATGGATGTTCCATGCAGAGAACGTCCGCGACTTTGCCTGGACCTCTTCGAGGAGATTGGTTTGGGATGCGATGCCCACTTACATTGCAGGGAAAAAGATCATGTGCATGAGTTATTATGGTAAAGAAGCCTACCCTATTTATCACGATCGGTCCACGCGGGTTGTTGAACATACTATCAAACAATATTCTAACAAAACCATTCCCTATCCATATCCAGTAGTACAGGCAGTAGAAGCGGCTAACGGTATGGAGTACCCGATGATCTGTTTCGTATATGGGCGCGCAGATAAAAACGGCCATTATTCCGATTCCTTAAAAAATGCAATGATAGAGGGGATCATCCATGAAGTGGGCCACAATTTTATGCCGATGATCATCAACAGCGATGAGCGCCAGTGGGGATGGATGGATGAAGGTATAAATTGTTATCTTGAATATTTTGCAGAAAAATCCTGGGACAGTTCATTTCCTTCCCGACGCGGGCCCGCAATAAAAGTGGTGAACTATGCCAAACGTCCGCGGGTGCAGCAGGAGCCCATCATGACAAAGCAAGACAATATTTTAAATGTTGGCGCAACCACTTATACAAAAACGGCTACTGCCCTGCACGTTCTCCGCAACATTGTTTTGGGCGATTCATTGTTTGATTTTGCTTTTAAAGAATACGCAAGAAGATGGGCCTTTAAACATCCTACTCCGGCAGACCTATTCAGGACGATGGAGGATGCGAGCGGCGATGACCTGGATTGGTTCTGGCGCGGATGGTTTTACAGTACAGAGC
>JBDTMM010000162.1:0-5750 GCA_039934275.1 Flavitalea sp.
GTTGCCCCTGGTTCTAATATCACGCCAGTATCATTCAGTCCAGGCAACAATGCAGTAAAGTTTTTTGCCAGGGCCCATCCATTTATGACTGACGCGAAATGGTATTTAACAAAAGATGGCTACAAAGTAAAATACAATGAGAACGGAATAAAAGGAATGGAATATTTCAACGATAATGGACAGTGGATCGCTTCCAACAGGTACCTGCCGATTAACCAGGTACCGGCAGAATTGATTGCAACCGTAAATAATTTGTACGGCAGGTATTCCATATTTTTCGCGCAGGAAGTAAAAACTTCATCGGGACTGGTACACATCATTAAAATTGAAAATGAAAATACCTGGAAAACATTATCCATCTGCGAAGGAAACATTCAGCTGATGGAAAGTTTCAATAAACATTGAATGAAACCCGTTTAACCCCCATTTAACCTACCTGGAATTCTTAATAACAGGGGCTTGAAGTACCTTTCATTTTTTCATAGGATAAGGTTTAATTGGGACAATCCCATTTACTTCCCCGGTTTCTACCGGGGATTTTTGTTTCACGCCAATGGCGTAAAGGAAATGCAAAGGCGCAGTTAATTTTATTTTTTGCCTGCGAATAATAGTGTACTGTTACCATCTCCAAAAGAATTGTTTGCCTTTAATTTTGGGGTATGCCTGGGGTATGGCTAGGGTATGGCTGGGGTATGGCTGGGGTTTTATATTGGTAAAAGCCCAGCCATACCGGAGGATAACCCTAGTTTAGCAGAAAGGTTCACCGTAATAAAGACTTTAAAGATTAATGACCTAAGTAGTAGCTGTTATAAAACCACTTCGAGTAGTGATAACCATTATTAAGAAGCGCATTCTACTCCGTAATCAGCGAAAACTTGCCTTTCCAAAACGCAATGCTAGCCCTGTTCCAGGTATAACACGCCACCAGATAACCATCCTCATACAGAATATCCGGATAGGTAAGTTCCGTTTCGCCCTTGCCGGTTTCAATATCATATTTTACCGGCCATGTTTTTCCATTATCAGCAGATATCGCAACGCTCATCGGATAACGATCCCCATGATTTTTTACAACCGGATTGTAAATCACCGCAATGGTATCGCCATGAATTTTGGTAACATCGATTCCGCTATTATTATTCGGCAAATCGGTTTTGTAAACCGGCGACCAATGCTTTCCATAATCTCTGGAATCACTCCTGCAAATCCATCCAGCAGAACTGCGCAACAACATATGCACCATTCCAGGTTTGGATTCCCAAAGTGCTGGCTGAATAATTCCCTCTCCGGTAATTTTTTTTCTATCTATAATTAAGGTGTCAGCAGCAATCCATGTTTTTCCTGTATCCTCGCTGCGATCCACAAATGCATTGTATAGCTCATTGTGTTCAATAGATGCCGGTGCAAGCCAAACTCCATTTGACAAAATGATAGGTTGATTTCTATCAGGTCCGCGACCGCCTTTATTACCGGGAACAAGTTCTGTTGCTGCCGTCCATGTTCTTCCGGTATCAGCAGAACGCTGCACCCAGGTTTCCCAATTATCCGTGTCCTTGCCAACTTTAAAATATAAATAGATAGTTCCGTTTGGTGCCTTGAACAACACAGGGTTCCAATGCGGCTCGTTCCTGATCTTTGCAACCAGGGAGGGGTCTGCCCATTTACCGGGTTCTCCATGTGTCATCCATATTCCAACGTCATCATTTTTTTCATATGATCCCGCGAACCAAGCAAACAAATAATGGTTCTTCGATACATTGATCATCGTAGAAGCCTGACACTGAGGAAAGGGTTTTTCTTCGCCAAAAATGTGTTCATAGTCTTCCGTTTGCACCTGCATGCCTATGGCGGTGGTCTTCACTACGATAGGATCGAACGGGGTAGATTGTACGCGGCGGGTGCTGCATGAAAATTCAAGAAGAGAAATTAATATCGAAACAATAAAAACAATTCTTCGGTCCATTTTTTTCGGGTTCATTTTAACGGGGGTACTCAATTATATAGCGGTATGGAGTAGTTCTTCGGGGGTAAAAATTTCTTCCACATTCACTTGTTTTAGTTTTCGCTGCTATTTATAGCGCGAACAATTATTATAAATATGCACTAAATATTTCAACTTTTCAATTTCTGCACTTTCCAAAGGTGGTTGCGGGATCCTGCGGCAGGAACAACCCTAACATTTATCCTGCGAATATACCCGATAGTTCTCACCAGTTGTTTAGTCCGCTTTTGATCCCTATCATGTCAATACATTTGATCAACCCTCAAATATCAAAAATGACACGGATAACCACAAAACGAGCAGCTTTCTTTTTTCGGATAATTCCGGAAACTCCATTAGGAATTTCTTATTCGCTTGCATTCCACTGATCAAGGAGTAAATAATAGCACAACCATCAACTACAACCATAATCGCGAAGAGGAGATATTCGGTTAGCGCCTGAAGAAACTAAACTATTTACCAGAGAGATTGCTAAAATAATTAGTAATATTGTATGCAGGCTTGATAAAAACAAGAGTTATGGCAGCAGAATATTATGAAGGAAATATGGCCGCGGAATTTCCTTCACAGGCAATGGATGATATGGAAGAAAGAATAGATCTGAATAAGATGTTGATGGCACGCCCGACGGATACATTCCTGGTGAGTTGTGCGGGCGATTCCATGATCAATGCATTTATTCCTCCAAAGGCAATGCTTGTTGTGGACCGGTCATTGACAGCAGAAAATGGCGACATCGTGCTTGCAAGGATCAATGGAAAATTTACGGTTAAGTTTTTAAAGAAGAACGACAGGCGATGCTGGCTTGTTCCCGGCAATTCAAAATATAGGGAAATAGAAATTACGCCGGAAATGAAAATGGAAGTATGGGGCGTGGTAATAAAAGTGATCGCCGATACAAAGGACCTGCGTTCGTGCATGCATTAAGTGATTGCGGAATATTCGAACCGGATCCCGGACATACCTTCTTCTTGTGCTAATGAAATTATTTTCCCATCGAGGTATTCAAGTCTTACCCTGATATTCTGCCACTCTTTACAAGAGATATCAAAATTGAAAATGGCATCGTTGTATTTTATCGTAATGATGTATTGTTCAGCTGTTTTCTCTACGTTAATTTCAATATTGGTTGAAACGGAATAATGATTAAGCATGAGGAGCGAATCCTGCAAAATGCGGAACGTGGGTATCTGGATATTTTCAACCATTCCATCATCGGCCTCGTTTGTGCAATTAAAATAAACGGGCAGCTCATACAGCTTAACAAAACTGCTGATGTATTCCTGCATGCCTTCCTGGAACCCAAGATCGAGTACGGGAGAAGGGTGAAGATCGATTGTTAATACTTTCAACTGCTCGATCGCCTTTTGTATAAAGTCATAACTCTTTTTCACTTCAACAGAAGCGGATTCGTGTGCTGCCACGGATTCCAGCATCAGCTTGCAAGAAGAAAGCGTTTGATTGATATTGTCACGCAATACAATGGCCAGGGAATTTCGTTCAGCTTCCTGCGTTTCGACAATCGACCGCATTAGCTCTCGCTTGTTTACAATACTGTTTGGCATTACCTGTATAAGAGTTAGGAGGTATGTTGATTTATTTGCTTAGGGTCGGTAATGTAAAATAAAAATAATGGTTTCCATTTATGATTATTGCACAAGTAACCAATTATGTAAACATTAAGCGTAATTACTTACCTATTACAAAGACGAATTTGACGGCAGTCAATAATTATTATTATTTCTACACTTTTATTCTTTTCCATTTTCCTCTCCGGTATAATATTATTCCTGAGATGGCTACTGCGATTTCCGCAGCCGGAATAGAAACAAATACTCCTGTGGCGCCGAGGTTCAAATATTTTGACAGCGTGTAAGAAAGTGGTACCTGTATAAGCCAGTAGCAAAAGAGATTCACCCATGTTGGTGTCCAGGTATCACCGGCACCATTGAACGAATTGATCAGCACCATTCCTATTCCATAAAAAACATAACCGGCAGCAGTAATATGAACGGCAAGTTTCGCGATTTCCTGCACCTGGGGATCATTTGAAAAGAAGGCCACAAAATAGGGTGCCCCAAGATAGGTTACCAGTGTAACAAACCCCATGTACACCGTATTGTATTTCGCAGTAAGTAGTATCGCCTGTTCTGCTCTTTTTATTTGTTTGGCGCCTAAATTCTGCCCTACTAATGTAGCTGCTGCATTACTGAGTCCCCACGCAGGCAACAAAAAAAACATCAATAACCGCACGGCAATTAGGTAGCCTGCCGATCCAGCATCACCACCAGTAGTGGCAACAAGCTGTGCGAGGAATATCCAGCTACACGATCCAATAATAAATTGAAATACCCCGGGTGCGGCTATGCTTCCCAAGGACTTAATTAATTTCCAATCGGGAATTAAGTAGGCGGGAATGATTTTCAATACCCCCTTTTTTCCAAACAAATGGTATAGCTGGTAGGCAACACCAGTGGCACGTGCTGCGGTGGTGGCAATCGCTGCTCCAGTTACTCCGAATGCCGGTATCGGACCAAAACCTCTTATCAATAGTGGGCACAAAATGATATTGGTAATATTCGCCACCCATAAACTTTTCATTGCTATTGCCGCATTGCCAGCACCGCGAAAAACTCCATTGATCAGAAACAGCAACATGATAAAAAAACTACCTCCGATCATAATGCTGATAAATGGTTTTCCATTTTCTGCTACTTCAGCAGAGGCTCCCATCATCAGCAATAGATTTTTTGCATAGATGAGCCCGAATATGCAGATGACTATATTTATTCCGATGGCCATTACTATTGCCTGCGCGCCAGACTTTGCCGCCGCTTCAGGATTTTTCTCGCCAATTCTTCTCGCTACTACCGCTGTCGCGGCCATGCTGATGCCAATGGCAAGAGAATATATTATGGTAAGCACGGATTCTGTTAATCCTACGGTTTGAATAGCGGCGCTGCTATTGGGCAGATGACCAACGAAATAAAGATCCACCAGTGCAAAAACAGATTCCATGATCATTTCCAGCATCATCGGAATGGCAAGCAGCATTACGGAACGGCGTAAACTGCCAATGGTGTAATCCATTTCAACACCATTAAGGGATTGCTTAACAGCAGATATATAAAAGGACAAACGTTGAGTGATCGTATTTGTAAATGACATTTTGATAAATAATATAGAAGCATTCCGGAAGGGGAGCTTTACCCTTGCCTGCAATCTTGCGATAAAAAAATAGATGATGCGATACCTGAATCTAAGAGTTCAGTCGCTGAATATTGCGATTCAGCAGTTGCAGGAAGATATTGTCATGAAATGCCATTTTATTTGTATTCAATTTTTCTCTTGGGAATGAAAGTCTTCGTAAACCTCCTCCGTTTTACGGGAGTATTTATTTTTTATTCAACTGCTTCCAATTTCCGTTTTCGGTAACTGAGGGATCAAAATCCGGCTGATCGCTCATTAGGTACTCCCCTTTATTATTTACCCATGCGTTATTATAACCAGAAGGTAATTGATATTCCGAATTTCCGTCACGGTACCTTTCCACACCCCTCATATTGTCGCTGAACTGTGTGTTTGACTTTTCCAACGCTTTCTGTGTGTTCCAGTAACTGCTCGTGATGGTTTCACTGATCTGGTCGTTTGTTGCACTAATGATTTTGCTAATCTGTCCTGCCTGGTAAATTTGTGCATATACCTGGTCGGAAAGCAATTTCACCACCTGCATATAGCGGCTGTAAAA